>CAIZLW010000048.1 GCA_903933915.1 uncultured beta proteobacterium
GCAATCGTCAACATTGTTCTTGTTCTTGATATTCACGCACTGGGCGCCGTCCTGAACACGGGCGCCGGGGCGCCAACGTCGCAGCGTTGGGTGCCGCGGCTGTGGGTGTTGCGGCTTTGGGCGCTACTACTGCCTCGCAACCCTTTCCGGTTACCCACGCGCCCTTGCCCGCCACGCAGCGCTGGCAATCGTCAACGTTTTCCTTGTTCTTGATGTTCACGCACTGGGCGCCGTACTGAACACGGGCGCCAGGGGCCAACGTCGCAGCGTTGGGTGCCTGGCTAGTGGGTGCCGCGGCTTTGGGCGCCACTACTGCCTCGCATCCCTTGCCGGTCACCCAAGTGCCCTTGCCCACCACGCAGCGCTGGCAATCATCCACGTTGTTTTTGTTCTTGATGTTCACGCACTGGGCGCCATCTTGCACACGGGCGCCGGGTGCCAGGGTCTGAGCCTGCACACCAGCGCTGGCGAAAAACATCATGAGCACAAAAACAGCGCTCAGTATTGCATTAAATATTTTCATTGAAAAAAACTTTCCGGCCTTATTGGCCTTTGACATTGAAGATGAAAATGATTCTGGAATACCCAAGTATCCCCGCCGACCACAACAGCTGACATCACCACAACAACCACACCAAAAATCTACCCAGCCAGACCGACGCAATCGCCTGATTGAAAAACTTTGCAACATTTGATTGGGGATTTTTCCCTGCACAACTCGCCGAGAATCCCATTACAGAAAAAACACAATGTCATCCGGCCATCTGCGGGCGCAGATGGATGCGATGCCCTTGCGACATCATCACTCCTCGCACTGAGCCAGCAAGGCCGGCGGCACCACCATCCCCTTGGGCATTTTGGCATTACAGGCCACGGCGCCCTCCAGCAAGGTGCTGCCCATCTCTGCGCCGGTGAAGTCGGCGCCCTGCAGATCGGCGTTGCTCAGGTTGACGCCGGTCAGATTGGCGCCTTTCAGGTTGGCGCCTCGTAACACCGCACCGGTCAGGTTGGAGTAAGACAGGTCACTGGCAGTCAGGTTGCTGAAAGACAGGTTCGCCCGCCGCATGTCCACCGCGAGCAGACGCGCCGCACTGAAATTCGCCCTCGTCAGATTCGCGTTCATGAGCTGTGCGCCACCCAGGCGCGCCTTGGTGAAGTTGGTATCCCGCAAATCGGCGCTCATGAAATTGGCCTCCTCCGCAAACGCAAAAATAAAACTGGAGCCGCGCAGGTCGGCAGTGGTCAGATCGGCATTTGAAAGGTCCGCCGCATTGAAGTTGGCCTTGTTTGCCACCACCTGATCGAGCGTGGCCCCGATCATGGTCGCGCCAGAGAGATTGGCGGCGTTCAGAACGGCCCGGTCAAGACGGGTATTCGACAGATCCGCCCGTTCGAGATTGGCTTCCTCAAGGTTCACGCTCTGCATTTGCGTACCGGCAATACGGGCGCCTGACAGATTGATATTGAACATGTAGGCGCCGCGAATATCCGCGTCTTTGAACTTCATGTTGGGTGCGTGCATATAACGCAGGTCACATTTGACACAGGACTTACCCGCGCGAAAGCGGACCACATCATCAGGGTCACTCGCACGGACCACTGCAGGCAGCAACCACAAGACAGCACAAAACACCGCGCCAAGCGCGGCATTGCAACGAAAATTACGCGTCGCGCTCATCGCTTACCCCCCTGCAGTGCGCGCAGGGCACCCGGATGCAGGGGCGCTCCCAGCCCGGGCACATCACCGATCTCCATCTGCACCATGGTGGAAAGGGCGGGCTGATCATCAAGCAGTTTTTTAAATTGCGTGCGGATCAGCGTGGCGACCCGGAAGATGGCCTCGTCGTCAACCTCGGCGTGGGTAAACAGCAGGTTGCGCATGCCCACGGTGTTCACAAGCTGTTGCGCTGACCCATACAAACCGGCGGCGATCGCCATGGGACGCAACCAAATGTTGTCCGATTGCATTTTTACAATGACTTCGGAAGGAATATCGAGAAACTCGCCATCGCAGTCCAGCAACCGTTTGTAAAACGCCGAAGGGTGGGCCAACGCATTGATCACCACATCCACAGTGCCTTTGCAAAAGGCCTCCGCAGATTCACTGGCCGACAGGTCGGTCGCGCCCGCCAGATCCGACTCCCGCAGATTCAGCGCTTTCATTACCGCCAGCGCATTGAGCCGGTCGCCCGAACCCCTATTACCGACATTCACCCTGCCCTGGCGGATTTGCTCCAGCGCGGTGATGCCCGACGCCTTGCGCACCATCACGGCAATGGGCGTGGTGTGCATCAGTGCGACGGCACGCAGCTGACTGCCTTTTTTGACTGTCATGCTTTTATGCGTCTGCGCGACCAGGTCTTCCTGACCGAGACCCAATTGCAATGAGCCATTCGCCACGGCATTGGCGTTGAACAGCGAGCCGGCAGAGTTCATCGGCAGGCATCGCACCAGCGTGGCACTGCGTTTGGCATTGATCGCCTCGCACAGGGTATTGCCGATGGGTTCCAGCGAGCCTCCCAGTGGCCCGGTCCCCAGCAGCATCAGCTTGTCGTGAAAATCATCGCCCTCTGCCGCAATGGCCGGCACTGCCATGCAGAAAAACAAAGTCGCCAGTCCGATGACCAAAGCCCATACTGACCAGCGCCACCCACTTTGCCGGGCCGCGGTGATGGTCGCGGTTGCGGTTGCGGTTGCGCTTGCATTGCGTTTCGGTTGAACACTGATCGGCTGAGTCAATTCCAGCCAGGCGCTATAAGCAAAAAAGTCTGTCATCCCGGGCCTCAATCAATAAAACAGAAAATCGAGGGCTTGCTTGAGTCGATCGGACGTCGTGGCCTGCTTGTCCCATTTCTCCAGGGTGACGTCACCAGTCCGGAACTCACGGTAGATCGAGGAACGGTTCATCTGATTGAACACAGAGGCCAGATTGGGATAGGGCCTGAACCAATCGCCGTAACGGGCACGCAGTTCGGCCATGCTACTTTCGCCGGCCGAACCCTCTGCCGATCCCGGCTCCGCTTTACGGGCACTGGTTTCCTTGCGATAGGAATATTGCGGCTCGCGGGGCGTAATCAGCATCAGCACGGAACGCTGAAAATCATTGGTATTTTTCTGCGAAAAAAGATACTGCACGCCGGGGATGTCCTGCAGCACCGGCACACCATCCCGCGAATTGCTGATTTCCTTTTCCGAGAGTCCACCCAGCACCAGGGTTTCACCAAATTCCATCACCACATTGGCGTTGACCATGATCTTGGTGGTTTCCAGCTTGTAGGTATAGACAATGTCCGAGCTTGGCGGCTTGAGAAAGGTGCGTTGTGCATCGACTGTCAGCCGGATCTTGTTGTCACCCAGGAATGTCGGAATGATGCTCAGCTTGACGCCGATCTCCTTCTCCAGTTGCACGGCGTTTCCACCGACTGTGCCCGTTGATACCACGGCTGCAGTCACCGTGGATCCGGAAAAAAATACCGACTGCATGCCATGGAGCGCAGCCAGCGTTGGCCGGGCAAGAACCTCGTTGAGGTTGGAGTTGGCGTTAACGATATTCAGGGAATAAGACAGCGCCGGAATGCTGATCGCCCGGGTCAGTGCGGTGGTCGTGCTATTCGTATCGGCCGCGCCAGTGGTCGACGTGTTTGTCGAGATCACGTTTCTGGAAAATGCGGGGATGCCTGCACTGCCGAACTGCAACGTCAGGGCATTGAGCAGATTCACGCCTTTACGGGTGCTGAGGGCATCCTCTGTGCGCATGAGCACGACGTCCACCAGCACCATACGGCTATCGTTTGGCCCCCCCTGCCCCGGAAAGCCCCCTTGGCCCGGAAAACCGCCCTGGCCCGGAAAGCCGCCTTGGACCGCAAAGCCGCCTTGGACCGGAAAGCCGCCTTGGACCGGAAAGCCGCCTTGGACCGGAAAGCCCCCTTGATCCGCAAAGCCGCCTTGGACTGGAAAACCGCCCTGCCCTGGAATGCCAGCCTGCTGAGGATACCCACCTTGCTGCGGGAAACCACCCTGCTGCGGGAAACCGCCCGGCTGTGGAAAACCGCTCGGCGGCATCGCGCCCTGGCCATTGAAAGGGTTCACCTCGCCACCAGGATACTGGGTGCGGGTCAAGAATGGATCGGCCCCGGCTAATGGACTGTCAGGCGCATTCCCGAGAACGATTGCACTAGCGGGTGGTTCATTCGGTTTACTGTTGCGATGCACGACCGCCCAGTGGCTCATGCGCTGGCGCAGACGCGAGAGGTCCTCGGCAGACGGCTTCGTATCCTCATAAACTGCCAGCCACTTCGCCGCTCTCTCAGGCTGGTTGATGGCGGCGCTGACCAGCGCCGAGAGTCGCAAAACCTCGGGATCGGATGGGCGCAAGGCACGGCAGGATGGTCAGGCTGCGCGAGTTCAGGCACGGGGCGATGATTGGCGAAATGGCGGCCTACAGCACCTTAAGGTCACGGTCCGCATCGGCCATCGTTACCGAGGCTGCTGTTGTGTACAAACTGATACCCGAAAAAATTGAACTTCTGGGCGCTCATGCGAGCCAGTACTCGGCGATCCTGCATGAAATGGTAGCCCGGCTGCTCGCATCCCGGCTGAGCGCGATGAACCGAAACGTTGAGCTTAACGCGTAGCGCAGGCCGATTAACAAACACTGCATGAGTGCCACCTTCGTTGCCGCACGAAACCGGACCGTTCCGAATTTTGTAATGGTCAAGAAATTTTTGACAGTTGCGGTGGTGGAAAAGTTATCCCGCCCCTGTTTATTCTCATACTTCTTCCCTGCGTTAGATTCCGACGGCGCCCCAAGCGTCGCCAATCCGAGGACACCGAGCACGCCACCCCATAAAGGAAAAAAATGAATTCCAAAAAAACTACTGTCACCCGCACGCTCTGCGTTTTATGCCTGGCCCTCAGCGCTCTAGCCAGCGCGCAGGTGGGCGCGCAGATGCACTTCAAAGGGGCGATGCAAGGCAAAGAAGGGCGGTTAGCGCCAGAGCCGGTGGCCGCACCATGGGGAATGACGCTTGACATGAATGATGTCACGAACAGGAAAATAGCGGCGCTAAGAACATACGTAATATGCAGGGAGAATGCCAGCGCCCTTGGCAATTCCCAAACAATGGAAGGTGGCTACCCCATACAAAACGCACGGCGACAGTGTGACGTGAACCTCGAAAACAGTCTTAAATAAACGATTGATTTTCACGCCCTCTTTTTCAAAGCAAATCAATCCGGCTTGACGGAATTTCTATCTTTCATATCGTCCCCTATCGGGTTTAACCGGTTCTTTGTGACCAAGCATTGAAGTCTGCTGTGTAGCCCAGTCACCCAACGTTGCACGCACTGCCGGAGCCGACGCGAGTCGGCTCCTTTCTCATGAAGACGGCACTGGCTGAAAACGCTATCGGCAAAAAAAAGGGGTGGGTTGATACATTCGTCAAACAGCAGCGAGCGCAGAAGTGAACGGGCAACATAAAAAAACACGGGGCTTTTGGGCCCCGTGTTTTTTTATGTTTGGCGGAGAGAGAGGGATTGTGTCGGCCTCGCCTTGCGGCGATCCGTCATCCCTCGCTGCCGCTCGGGACCGCCGCGCCGACGGCGCGGCGTCCTGCGCGACACGCAGTGCGTGTCGCTGGTCGAACCGGAGGCTTCTCTCTACTCCCATCACCACAAATACAAAAACGGGGCACAAGGCCCCGTTTCTGTATTTGGCGGAGAGAGAGGGATTCGAACCCTCGATGGAGGTTTTGCCCCCATACGCCCTTAGCAGGGGCGCGCCTTCGACCACTCGGCCATCTCTCCTGAACTCGTATTCAAGCGGTTTGTTCAGGTCCCGCTCACATCAATTTGTCAGGCGAAGAATACCACACCACCCGCTCAGACCGGCTGATCCAGTGCAAAAGCTTTGTGCAGGACGCGCACGGCGAGTTCGGTGTATTTCTCGTCGATCACCACCGAGACCTTGATCTCGGAAGTCGAGATCATCTCGATGTTGATGCCCTCCTCGGCCAGCGTGCGGAACATGGTGCTGGCAATGCCGGCGTGGGAACGCATACCGACGCCGACCACCGACACCTTGGCAATCTTGTCGCCGCTCAGCAAGCCACGCGCCTTGGTGTGCTCGACGACGGGTTTCAGCACAGTCAGCGCCTTCTGGTAATCATTGCGATGCACGGTGAACGAAAAATCCGTCAGGCCGTCGTGGCCGACGTTCTGCACGATCATGTCGACGTCGATGTTGGCGTCGCCCACCGGCCCGAGGATCTGATAGGCAATACCCGGGCGATCGGGCACGCCGAGCACGGTGATCTTTGCCTCGTCGCGATTGAAGGCGATGCCTGAAATGACGGCTTTTTCCATGTCCTTGTCTTCCTCAAATGTGATCAGCGTGCCCTCGCCTTCGTCCTCGAAGCTGGACAGCACGCGCAAACGCACCTTGTATTTGCCGGCAAACTCGACCGAGCGGATCTGCAGCACTTTCGAGCCGAGGCTCGCCATCTCGAGCATTTCCTCGAAGGTAATGGTCTTCAGGCGGCGCGCTTCCGGAACGATGCGCGGATCGGTGGTGTAAACCCCGTCAACGTCGGTGTAGATCTGGCATTCATCGGCTTTCAGCGCGGCCGCCAGGGCAACGCCCGTGGTATCCGAACCACCGCGGCCGAGGGTGGTGATATTGCCCTGCTCATCGATGCCCTGGAAGCCGGCGACGACCACCACGCGTCCGGCCTTCAGGTCGGCGCGCATGTTGTGCTCGTCAATGCTGAGAATGCGCGCCTTGGTATAGGCGTTGTCGGTGAGGATGCGTACCTGGCCGCCGGTGTAGCTGCGTGCCTGCAGGCCCATCTCGATCAGCGCCATCGACAGCAGCGCCATGGTGACCTGCTCGCCGGTCGAGACCATGACATCGAGCTCGCGCGGATCGGGCTGGGACTGGATTTCCCGGGCCAGCGCGATCAGCCGGTTGGTTTCACCGGACATGGCCGAAACCACGACGACGATGTCATGGCCCTGGGCTTTCCAGCGGGCGACGCGTTTGGCGACGTTTTTGATGCGTTCGGGGCTGCCGACCGAGGTGCCGCCGTATTTTTGGACTATCAGAGCCATGTTGGCTGGGTTTCTGCCAGATGCGAAAAAGGGGCGTATTTTATTGGATTTTCAGGGGAAAAACGAGGTTTACCCGGTTCAGCCGGTCGCTTGATCAGTCCCGGAACACCCTGAGAGTATAATCCGCCCCCCATGCGTATCACCCGAAGACTGGAATTTGACGCCGGTCACCGCATCCCCAACCACGGCAGCCAGTGCCGGCACCTGCACGGCCATCGCTATGCCCTCGAGATCACGCTCAGCGGGCCGATCGTTGCGACCGCCGGCGCTGCCGATGAAGGCATGGTCATGGACTTTTCCGAGGTCAAATCCATCGCCCAACAGCACGTGGTGGAGCCCTGGGACCACGCTTTTCTGGCCTGGCGGCAAGATGATGCGATAGTGGCTTTCCTGGGTACGGTATCCGGTCACAAAACGGTGCTGTTCGATGCGCCGCCGACGGCGGAACATCTGGCGCAGACCGCCTTTCGCATCCTCGATCCGCTTTATCGCAACCGTTACGGCGCCAAACTGGAACTGCAGCAGGTCCGTCTGTATGAGACGCCGAATTGCTGGGCGGATGCGGTGCGTGGCGACGCCTGACTGGCGGAGGGTGTGAGATTCGAACTCACGAGGACCGTGAGGCCCTGCCGGTTTTAGCTCCGGCCGCGCCTCGCGGCGCTTAACTGGCCTGTCGGCAAGACCAACGTAGCCCGGATGAAGGCCAGAGGCCGCAATCCGGGGCACACCTCAATCTGCGATCACATCCGGGTTCCGCCCAACCATTGCCTGCAGCAGGGCGCGCATTGTAACCGCAACGCACCCGACGCGGAAAATGCCCTGTGATTGCCAAGCATAATATCACCCATTATTAAATACTTAGCCTTGGATAATCAGGGGCTTATCTGGCAAAACCAATTGCAACTTTTCCCCGCTTTCAGTAGTCTTACTGCCGACTGATTCAGTCAACCTTTTGGAGAATAAAAACTATGCAACCTGACCTGCAAACCGTCTACTCCTCCGGCTCCCAGGACGTTGCCGCCCAGCAAAACACGGTGCTGCGCAACACGTACCTGCTGCTGGCTGTCTCCCTGATCCCCACCGTGATCGGCGCAGCCGTCGGCACGAACTTCGTCAATTTCAGCTTCATGCGCTCCAGCCCGATCATGTCGATGATCGTCATGCTCGCGGTGTTTTACGGCTGGATTTTCATGATCGAGAAGAACCGCAACAGCGTGCTCGGCGTCGGTCTGCTGCTCGGCTTCACCGCTTTTATGGGCTTGATGCTCGCGCCGCTGCTGCAGAGCATCCTGTCACTGCGTAACGGCGGTCAACTGGTGATGATGGCCGCGGGCGGCACTGCTGCGGTGTTCTTCGTCCTCTCCGGCATCGCCTCATCGACCAAACGCGACTTCAGTTTCCTCAACAAGTTCATGATGGTCGGTTTTGTGGTGATCATGCTGGCAGTGGTCGCGCAGATATTCCTGCAAAGCCCGCTGATGCAGCTGGTGCTGTGCGGCGCGTTCATCATTTTCTCCTCCGCGCTCATCCTCTGGCAGATCAACGCCATTGTCCGCGGCGGCGAAACGAATTACGTGTCAGCCACGCTGTCGCTGTACATTTCGCTGTACAACATCTTCACCAGCCTGCTGCAGATTCTCGGGCTGACCAGCGGCGATCGCGACTGAACGGATTCACGGCAATAAAAAAGCGGCCTGCGGGCCGCTTTTTTGTTGTCTGCACTTTTATTCAGGCGCTTTTATTGCTGGACTTTATTCCCTCTCAAACAGCGCAATCGATTCGACATGCGCAGTATGCGGAAACATGTTGACGACGCCGGCGGCGCGCAGCTTGTATCCATGCGCCGCCACCAGCACTTCGGCGTCACGCGCCAGAGTCGACGGGCTGCATGACACATAGACGATGCGGCGCGGACCGTCGGCGCCGATCAGCTTGACCAGCTCCATCGCGCCGTCCCGCGGCGGGTCGATCAGCAGCTTGTCGAACTTGCCCAATGCCGCCCACTGCGCAGCATCGATCTTGAACAGATCCATGGTCATGAACTGCGTATTGGCGGAGAGTCCGTTGCGCTGCGCGTTGTCCTGTGCGCGCTTGATCAGTGCGGCACTGCCTTCGATGCCGGTAACGCTGGCGCCGCTGCGCGCAATCGGCAGCGTGAAGTTACCCAGCCCGCAGAACAAGTCGGCAATGCGCTCCCCTGGTTGCGGTGCAAGCAGATTGAGCGCACGGCGCACCAGCACCTGGTTGATCGAGTGGTTGACCTGGGTGAAATCGGTGGGGTGAAAATGAATCTGAACGTCAAATTCAGGCAGGGTGTAATACAAATCACCGGCACTCGGCGGATAAAACAACTGCACCGTATCCGGACCAGCAGGCTGCAAATAGAACACCACCCGGTGCGCATCGGCAAAAGCGCGCAGATTGTCTTCATCATCCGGCGTCAGCGGGTCGAGATTGCGCAACACCAGCACATCGGCAGAATCGGTAATCGCCAGTTCGATCTGCGGCATGCGCGCGTGGATGCTCAGACTGCTGACCAGCGCGCGCAGCGGCATCAACAGCGCGGAAATCCGCGGCGGCAGCACTTTACAACTGTGCATGTCGGCCACGTAACTGCTGCGCTTTTCATGAAAACCGACCAGCGCACCGCCTTTCTTGAACACATACCTTGAAGTCAGACGCCCGCGATGGCGATAACCCCAGGTCGGGCCATGGATCGCCGGCAGGATCTGTTCGGGCGTGACTTTGCCGATATGCCGCAGGTTGTCTTCAAGCACGCGCTGTTTGGCGGCGACCTGGGTGCGCGAATCCATGTGCTGCAGGCTGCAGCCGCCGCACAAACCGAAAAACTCGCAGCCCGGCGTGGTGCGCGATGCGCTTTGCTTGCGGATTGTGGTTGCCGCGGCCACTTCGAAAGCCGCTTTTTTGCGATAAGTCTCGATCTCGACGCTTTCGCCGGGCAGCGCGCCTTCGATGAAAATGACCTTGCCGTCGCGGCGGGCAATGCCGCGGCCTTCCTGGTCGAGGGATTCAATATGCAGAAACGTCATGGGAATGTCTTCTCAGCGCCTGCCTCAGCAGGCATTACGGCTTCAGGCCGCCCAGCGGGCGAGGAACTCTTGCCAGTGCGGTTGATCAATCTTGCCCAGTGCAGCGCGTACTGCCGCGATCTGCTGGTCATGCTGTGCCGGGGTCAGTGCGCCGCGCATCAACTGGAAACGCAGGTAGACCAGATAGGTATTGACGACATCGGTCTCGCAATAACGCCAGATGTCTTCGAGACGACCGTTCTGAAATGCGCCCCATACCGCAGAACCGTCCATGCCCAGCTTGCCCGGGAACCCCATCAACTGCGCCAGCGCATCCAGCGGCGCGTTGGCACGACCCTGATACATCGCCAGCAGATCCATTAAATCAAGATGGCGCTGGTGGTAACGGCCGATGTAATTATTCCATTTGAATTCGCGGTCGTCCTCACCCATGTCCCAGTAACGCGGGGCTTTCACGCCATGCATCAGGCCGCGGTAATGCAGCACCGGCAGATCGAAGCCGCCGCCGTTCCACGACACCAGTTGCGGGGTGTATTTCTCGATGCCGTCGAAAAAGCGCTGAATGATTTCGCCTTCGGATTCACCCGCCGCGCCCAGCGACCAGACCTTGAAGCTGTCACGGTCCTGCAGCACGCAGGAAATCACCAAGACACGCTGCAGGTAATGCGGCAGAAAATCATTGCCGTGCGACTGCCGCCGCAACTGGAAGGCGGTCTCGGCGACATCGTGATCGGAAAGGCTGCTGTCCAGGTCGTGCAAACGCCGCAGACCGGCAATATCAGGCACGGTTTCGATATCGAACACCAGCACGGGATTCAAAATAATTCCTTTAAAAACAGATACTTATATAATCAGGCGCCGGGGAAAATACCAGTCGACAGGTAACGATCGCCGCGATCGCAATTAATGAACACGATCACCGCATTGCGCACTGTTGCCGAAATCTGCAACGCCGCCCACAGCGCCCCGCCGGAGGACACGCCGGCGAAAATGCCTTCTTCGCGCGCCAGGCGCCGGGTCATTGCTTCGGCGTCACCTTGCGCGATTTCAATAATCTGATCCACCTGTGTCCAGTCGCAGATCTTCGGCAGGTATTCCGGCTGCCATTTGCGGATGCCCGCGATCTGCGAGCCGTCGGCCGGCTGGCAGCCGACGATCCGCACCTGCGGATTTTTTTCTTTCAGATACCGCGACACGCCCATGATGGTGCCGGTGGTACCCATGCTCGATACGAAGTGCGTGACCTTGCCGTCGGTATCGCGCCAGATTTCTGGACCGGTGCCTTCGTAATGCGCCAGCGGATTGTCAGGGTTCGCAAACTGGTCGAGCATCACGCCCTTGCCTTCGCGCACCATGCGCTCCGCCAGATCGCGCGCGCCTTCCATGCTGACTTCTTTTGGCGTCAGGATGAGTTCTGCACCATAGGCCCGCATGGTCTGCTGGCGTTCCAGCGACTGATTCTCCGGCATGATCAGTACCATGCGGTAGCCCATGATCGCGGCCGCCATGGCCAAGGCAATACCGGTGTTGCCGCTGGTCGGCTCGATCAGCGTGTCACCGGGTTTGATGGTGCCGCGCTCCTGGGCGCGGCGCACCATTGACAGCGCCGGCCGGTCTTTGACCGACCCTGCCGGATTATTGCCTTCCAGCTTGGCCAGAATGACGTTGTCGGTGGCGCCCGGTATGCGCTGCAGACGCACCAGCGGCGTGTTGCCGACAAAAGCCTCCAGGGTCCGATGCACGATCTCAGCCCCCGCTACGCGCCAGCAGTTGATGGCAGTAACGCGACACGCCTTGCTCGACGGTCAGAAACGGCGCGGCATAACCGGCCGCACGCAACGCTGTCAGATCAGCCTGGGTATAGCTCTGGTATTTGCCCTTGAGGTCGCCCGGAAACGGGATGTAACGCAACAGATTCTGTTGCTGCAGTTCATGCAGCGCCAGCGTCGGGCGGCCTTCCGCGTTACGGCAACTGTTGAGCATCGTCACCGCGACATCGTTGAATGACTGCGCCGCACCGCTGCCGCAATTGAAGATGCCGGATTGTTCCGGGTTCTGCAGGAAAAACAGGTTGACCTTGACCACGTCCTCGACCGAGACAAAATCGCGGCGTTGTTCGCCGTTGCCGTAACCGCCGCTGCCTTCGAACAACCGCACATGTGCATCGGCGTGATACTGGTTGAAGAAGTGAAAAGCCACAGAAGCCATGCGCCCCTTGTGCTGCTCGCGGTCGCCATAGACATTGAAGTAACGCAATCCGACCACCTGCGAACCGGCCACCGGCAACCGGCGCACCCGCTGATCGAACAGCAGTTTGGAATAGCCATAGACATTCAGCGGCCCTTCGCACACCGGGTCTTCGCGAAATTCGGTATGCGCGCCATAAGTGGCGGCAGAGGATGCGTAAATGAACGGTACCTGTTCGGACTGACAGAAATCGAGCAGCGTGCCCGAGTAGGCGTAATTGACGTCCATCACATACTTGCCGTCGCTCGCCGTGGTATCGGAACAGGCGCCCTGATGGAAAATCGCCTTGATGCCGCGACGAAAGCTGCCGGCACGGATGCGCGCCAGGAACTCGTCCTTGTCCAGATAATCGGTAATCGCGCAATCCACCAGGTTGCGGAACTTGTCGCCCTGGCTCAGATCATCGACGGCCAGCACATTGCTGATGCCCTGGGCGTTGAGCCCCTTGACCAGATTCGATCCGATGAATCCCGCCGCACCCGTGACCACGTAAACCATGCCTACTCCTTTGCCTGCGCGGGAAACAGCTCTTCCGGATGGACCACTGCCGTGCCGAATTTGCCGACCACGATACTCGCCGCGCGATTGGCGATGCGCACCGCACTCTCCATGTCCTCACCCGCCGCCAGCATCACGGCGATGGTGGCAATCACCGTATCCCCCGCGCCGCTGACGTCAAAAACTTCGCGCGCCTGCGCCGGCACATGCAGCCTGCTGCCGCGCCGGTACAGCGTCATGCCTTCTTCACTGCGTGTCACCAGCAGCCCGCCCAGTCCCAGACGCTGGCGCAGCGCCTGCGCCTTGCTGTTGAGCAAAGCTTCACTGGTCCAGCTGCCGATTACCGCGCGCAACTCGGCGCGATTGGGCGTCACCAGCGTGGCGCCGCGATAACGCGAATAGTCTTCCCCTTTGGGGTCCACCAGCACCGGGATGCCGCGCTTGCGCGCCAGTGCGATCATTTTGGCGATGTGCGCCAGGCCGCCTTTACCGTAATCGGAAAGAATCACCACATCAGCGGTTTTCAGCAGACGCTGGTAATCCTTCAGTTTCGACGCCAGCACTTCATGGCTGGGCAGCGTTTCAAAATCGGCGCGCAACAGTTGCTGCTGGCGGCCGATCACGCGCAGTTTCACCGTCGTCGCGATGGTGGCATCGATATGCAGGCTGGTGGCCACCTTCTCCCGGCGCAGCAACTGCTGCAGGCTGCGTCCGGGTTCGTCGCGGCCGACTACCGACAGCAGCGCGGTCTTCGCACCCAGTGCCGCCGCATTGCGTGCCACGTTGGCTGCGCCGCCGGGCCGGTCTTCGATGCGATCCACCTTGACGATCGGCACCGGCGCTTCCGGAGAAATCCGGCTGACCTCGCCGAACCAGTAGCGGTCGAGCATGACATCGCCGACCACCAGCACGCGTCCGCGGCGGATGGCCGCCGTTTTTATTTTTTCAGTCTTGCTCATGAGGCCGCCATTTTACCGGCCGGCGGCATCGGCAATATCTGCATTGATACGGTACAGCACCGCGAGCGGATCGGACGCTTTGGTAATCGGCCGGCCCACCACCAGATAATCCGCACCGCTGCTTATGGCCATCCGGGGCGTCACCACGCGCTTCTGATCGTCCTGAGCAGAATCCGGAAGCCGGATACCCGGGGTGACCAGACAAAAATCCGGTCCGCAGGCCTGACGCAATCGTTGCGCCTCCTGCGCCGAGCACACCACGCCATCGAGCCCACTGGCGGCGGCAAGCCGGGCCAGCCGTTCCACCAGTAGAGCAGGCTCCTCGTTGTGGCCGATCTCGCGTAAATCCTCTGCGCCCATGCTGGTCAATACAGTCACGGCAATCAGCCTGGGGGGACTGGTCTCCACGGCCAGGGCTTCACGCGCGGCCTGCATCATCGTGCGCCCACCGCTGGCGTGCACATTGATCATCCACACGCCCAGCCCGGCTGCGGCCCTGCATGCGGCAGCAACCGTATTGGGAATATCGTGATATTTGAGATCCAGAAAAACGTCAAAACCGCGCGCGACCAGTTGCTCAACCAGCGCCGGTCCGCCCACCGTGAACAGTTCCTTGCCGACCTTGACCCGGCAGCGCTTCGGATCCAAACGCTGCGCAAAAGCCAGCGCTTCCGCACCCGTCGCATAATCCAGCGCGACAATCACGCGCGGCCCCATATCCCTGCTGCTCATGCCGGTATTCCTTTCTTGCCGGTACGCCTCACGCCGGTATTCCTTTCTCTTCGGTGCGCCGCGGCGCATAGGTTTCCCATTCACCGCAGGCCGGGCAGTGCCAGTAAAACTGGCGTGCGCGGAAACCGCAGTGTTCGCATTTGTACATCGCCAGACTGCGTGTGTGCTGATGGATCAGCTGTTTGATCAGTTGCAGGTCATGCCGTTTCTCAGCCGGCGCCTCCAGCAGCTGCGCTTCCAGCAATTTGTCGAGGCCGAGCAGCGTCGGCGTGCGCCGCACTTCGTCACGGACCAGACGGTATGCCGTCGGCGCATCGCCGGTGGCCAGCGTGGCCTGATAAACCATGTCGAGCAGATCCAGCGATGCGTATTTCTCCAGGTAGCCGCGCAGCAGGTTGAGCCCCTCCTCGGGACGACCTTCGTCGCCATACGCCTTCAGCAAGCGCTCGGCGACCAGCGACAGATAGGACGGGTTTTGCGACTCGATGCGCTGCCAGATCGCAATGGCGGCCGTACGATTACCGAGGTCACGCTCGAGATCCCCCAGCAGCATGTTCGCCCGCACGCACAAACGGTGGTGCGCCAGCGCCGCTTCAAGATGGGGTTTGGCTTCCGCCGGCTTTGACTGCATCAGCGCGCGCGCCGCCATTTCACAGCAGAAATTGGCGATTTCCTTCTGATAGGAACGACTGCTCAGCGTCTCCAGCTTCTCGGCGATGCCGATGGCCTTGTGCCAGTCTTTTTCCTGCTCATAGATTTCCAGCAGGAAGCGCAGCGCGGCTTCGGCATGGGGCGTGCTCTCGAGCTTCAGAAACAGTTCCTCGGCCCGGTCCAGCAGTCCCGCCTTCAGGTAATCCTGTGCGAGTTCCAGCAAGGCCTGCAGCTTCTGCTCCTGCGCCAGATCCTCGCGCTCGGCGAGGTTCTGGTGCATGCGGATGGCGCGCTCAACCTCGCCCCGGCGCCGGAACAGGCTGCCCAGCGCAAAATGCAGTTCGATGGTCTGCGGATTGACCCGTGCCACCTCGATGAACGCTTCGATCGCCTTGTCCTGCTGTTCATTGAGCAGGAAGTTGAGGCCTTTGAAATACGATGCCGGCAGCAGCCGCGATTCCGACACGATCTGGCGGATATCGACGCGCGCAGCCAGCCAGCCCAATGCAAAAAACAGCGGCAATGCGAGCAGCCACCAGAGTTCGATGTCCATGCGCTCAGTTCTTCACAGCAGATCGGAGGGCGGCAGCAGCGGCGCGGCAGACAACTGCTTCACGGCGCGCAGTTCGCGTTTCAGCGCAGCCACCTCGCGGCGCAATCGCAGCGCCTGGAACAAGCCCGCCAGCAACCCCACCAGCGCGCCGATGCACGCCGCGACCAGCAGCACCAGCACCAGCGGCGCCTGCCACCGGTAACCGAGGTAGTAACGCACCGTCACCGGATCCGTGTTTACGAGCGCAAACGACAGGATCAGCAGGAACAGGAAAACCTTGAGCGTCCACATGAGGTAGTGCATGGCTTGCCGAGAATATCACGCTCGCCCCTTGCGTACGAACCCGTTGCACATAAAAAAGCGGCATGGCCGAAGCCATGCCGCTGGAGGGAACGATGCCTGATCGCTCTCTATTTCTTGACGTCGACCCGTTCGCGCAGTTCCTTGCCGGCCTTGAAATGCGGCACGTATTTCGCAGGAACCTGCACGCGCTCGCCGGACTTGGGATTTCGTCCTGTACGCGGCGGTCGGTAATTGAGACCGAAACTGCCAAAACCCCGAATTTCGATGCGCTGGCCCTGCGACAGACTCTTGCCCATCGCATCCAGAATCATCTTCACTGCCAGTTCGGCGTCCTTGGCCACAAGCTGCGGATAGCGTGCCGCCAGTTTCGCGATCAACTCCGACTTGGTCATGATGCTCCCTTATTGTTGAGTATTGGCTGTATCCATCTTGGCCTTGAGCAAAGCACCAAGGTTGGTCGTGCCCGTGCTCGCCTGTTTATCCGATGCCAGCTTCTGCATTGCATCGGTATCTTCTGCAAGGTCTTTTGCCTTGATTGACAGGTTGATCGTGCGATTTTTACGATCGACGTTGATGATCATCGCCGTTACCGAATCGCCTTCTTTGAGCTTGGTGCGGATATCTTCAACGCGGTCGCGCGAAACTTCCGAAGCGCGCAGGTAGCCTTCCATGTCGCCATCCAGATCGATGACAGCACCTTTGGCATCGATCGACTTGACCGTGCCGGTGACTACCGAGTTCTTCTCGTGGCCGCCGACGTAGCTGGAGAACGGATCCCCTTCCAGCTGCTTGACGCCCAGCGAAATACGTTCGCGCTCGACGTCGATCGACAACACCTGGGCTTCGACTTCCTCGCCCTTCTTGTAATTGCGCACAGCTTCTTCGCCGGGTGCATTCCACGACAGGTCCGACAGGTGAACCAGGCCATCGATGCCGCCGGCCAGTCCGATGAAGATGCCGAAGTCGGTGATCGACTTGATCTGGCCCTTCACTTTGTCGCCCTTCTTCGCGTTCATCGAGAATTCTTCCCACGGATTTGCCATGCACTGCTTCATGCCCAGCGAAATGCGGCGGCGGTCTTCGTCGATCTCCAGCACCATGACTTCGACTTCGTCACCCAGTTGCACAACTTTCGACGGGTGCACGTTCTTGTTGGTCCAGTCCATCTCGGAGACGTGCACCAGGCCTTCGATGCCCGGCTCGATCTCAACAAACGCGCCGTAGTCGGTGAGGTTCGAAACCTTGCCGAAGAGACGGGTGTTGGGCGGATAGCGGCGCGACAGGCCCACCCACGGATCTTCGCCCAGTTGCTTCATGCCCAGCGAGACGCGGTTCTTTTCCTGGTCGAACTTCAACACTTTCGCGGTGACTTCGTCGCCGACGCTGAGCATTTCCGACGGATGTTTCACACGACGCCATGCAAGGTCGGTGATGTGCAGCAGGCCGTCGATACCACCCAGATCCACGAACGCGCCGTAGTCGGTGATGTTCTTGACGATGCCCTTGACGGTGACGCCTTCGCGCAGGTTCTCGAGCAGCTTCTGGCGTTCTTCACCCTGGCTCGCTTCCAGCACGGCACGGCGTGACACCACGACGTTGTTGCGCTTGCGGTCGAGCTTGATGACTTTGAATTCCATTTCCTTATTTTCGTACGGCGTCGTGTCTTTGACAGGACGCGTATCGACCAGCGAACCGGGCAGGAAGGCGCGGATGCCGTTGATCATCACGGTCAGGCCGCCTTTGACCTTGCCGCTGATCATGCCCGAAACGATGTTGCCCTTCTCGAGGGCATCTTCCAGTTCGTGCCATGCAGCCAGGCGTTTGGCCTTGTCGCGCGACAGGCGGGTTTCGCCGTAACCGTCTTCGAGGGATTCGATCGCGACGCTGACAAAATCGCCGATTTTTACATCGACTTCGCCACGATCGTTGTGGAATTCTTCCGCAGCAATATAGCTTTCGGATTTGAGGCCGGCGTTGACCACAACAAAATTGTCATCAATACGAACGACTTCGGCGGTAATCACTTCGCCGATGCGCATTTCTTTGAGGGTCAGACTCTCTTCAAAGAGTGCGGCAAAGCTTTCGGTGGCAGCGGCTTGAGGGGTTGGTTTCATCATAGGAATCAGCAGGTTAACACACCCGTTACAGAAGCGGGAGTGGGTTTAACAAACCACGGGTTTTGGTGGCCCGTGGCACCGGGTAGTGCGTTTTAGTGCTCTTTTTGATGCTCTTGATACAACTGCAGGACCTTGGCCACTACCGCATCCACCGCAATTCCGGTGGTGTCGAACTCAATGGCTTCGGCACACTTCAGCAGGGGCGCCGCGGCGCGATTGCTATCGCGATGATCGCGGTCGCGGATGTCCTGCAAAAGGGAGGGCATACTAGCATCGACTTCCTTTGTGATCAACTGCTTATAGCGCCTTTGCGCGCGCTCTTCAGGGGTCGCCGTCAGGTAAATTTTGAGGCGGGCATCGGGGAAAACCACCGAGCCCATGTCGCGCCCGTCCGCCACCAATCCCGGCGCCTGGCGGAAGCTGCGCTGCAATGTCATCAACGCGGTACGCACTCCGGGCAAGGCGGCCACCCGCGATGCAGCGGCGCCGGCCACCTCGCCGCGGATCAGGGCGGATACGTCACGGCCGTCAACCCAAACCGCTTCTCCATTAAATTTAATGTTTAAATTCAATGCGATATGAGATATTTCTGGGTCGCTATCGAGATTTGCCCGGCGCTCACCAGCCACCAAACCGACGATCCGGTACAGCGCGCCGCTGTCGAGATAATGGAAGCCCAGGTGCTGGGCAACGGCCGCGGCGATGGTGCCCTTACCCGACGCCGACGGCCCGTCGATAGCGATCACCGGAATGACGGACGCCCCCATCCTCAACGCACCGTCACGCCGGCCAGGACCGGGAAATAGTCCGGAAACGTCTTCGCCACACAGCCCGGATCATTGATCCGTACCGCCACCCCGCCCAGCGCGGCCAGCGAAAAACACATGGCCATGCGGTGGTCGTCATAAGTATCGATGGTCGCGGGCAGCCACTGCGCCGGCGGCGTGATCTTCAGGTAGTCCGCGCCCTCCTCGACAACCGCACCCAGCTTGGCCAGTTCCCTGGCCATCGCGGCAATGCGATCAGTCTCTTTGACCCGCCAGCTCGCGATGTTGCGCAGAGTGGTCGTGCCGTCGGCAAACAATGCGGCCATTGCCAGCGTCATCGCCGCATCCGGGATGTGATTGCAGTCGAGTTCGACCGCGCGCAGCCGACCGCGTTGCCGCGCCTCATCACCCGCAGAAGCCTCAATCCAGTGTTCACCCATGGTGATGGCTGCGCCCATCTGCGCCAGCGCATCGGCAAAGCGCACATCACCCTGCGTGCTGTCGCGACCCACGCCCTGCACGCGCACCGGACCACCGCCGTTCAAACCGCTGATCGCGCCGGCCGCGAGGAAATACGATGCAGAGGAGGCATCGCCTTCCACATACAGTTCACCGGGGCTGACATATCGCGCGCCGGCCGGCACGGTGAATGAGCGCCAGCCATCGCGTTCCACAGTCACGCCAAAGCGGCGCATCGCGTTCAGCGTGATCTCGATATAGGGTTTGGAAATCAGTTCACCGTCGATGCGCACCACTGTCTTGCCGCCCAGCAAGGGCAGCGCCATCAGCAGACCGGTCAGATACTGACTCGATACATTGCCGCGGATGCTGACCTCACCCCGCGTATCCAGCGCACCGGCATGAATCGCCAGCGGCGGAAATCCGTCATTGCCCGGATAATCGATCCTGGCGCCCAAAGTCCGCAGCGCATCGACCAGATCACCGATCGGCCGCTCATGCATGCGCGCGACGCCATCGATGCGGTATTCACCACCGCAAAGTGCCAAGGCAGCGGTCAACGTGCGTACCGCAGTGCCGGCATTGCCCAGGAACAATTCGGCTTTTTTCACCGGAAAGGCGCCGTTGACCCCATCAACTTTTACGGCGTGCTCTCCAGCCGGCTCATGCTTTACGCCCAACGCAGCCAGTGCCGCAAGCATGTAACGGGTGTCATCGGATTCCAGCACTTCGCGCAGCGTGGTCTCGCCCTGCGCCAGTGCAGCCAGCAGCAACATGCGATTGGTGATGCTTTTGGAACCCGGCAGCAGTACCGTGCCGCGCACTGCGCGGATCGGCTGCAGGTCGAGATATTCGAGGCGCTCGGCGCTCATCAGGGACGTCTTATTTACGCTTGATCAGCCAGCGTGCCCGCGCCTGCTGTGCTGAACGGAACATCGCTTCCAGCGCATCGCCATCACCTGCCGCCAGCGACGCACGGGCCGCTTCCAATTCACTGATGTAGCCGTCGAGCAAGGGCACCAGCGCGCTGCGATTGGCGACACAGATGTCGCGCCACATTTCCGGCGAGCTGCCGGCGATGCGCACGGTGTCGCGCAGACCGCCGCCGGAAAAACCCAGCAACCGTTTGGCATCGCGCCGCTGCGCCAGCTGGTTGACCAGCGCAAACGCGACCACATGCGGCAGGTGACTGACCGCACCGAAAATTTCATCGTGCTCGGCTGCCTCAAGCCGCACGATGTTCGCACCGCAGGCCGTCCATGCCGCGCGCACCAGACGCACCGCTGCTGCTTTGGTCTCCTTCTGCGGCAGCAGGATCAGATTGCGATCACGGAACAGCTCGGGAAATGCTGCAGCGGCACCGCTGTGTTCAGTGCCGGCGATCGGATGCGCCGGCACAAACATCGGAAAATGCGCCCCCAGATGTTTGCGCGCCGCCTCGATCACATCCTGCTTGGTGCTGCCGGCGTCGGTCACCACCGCATGCGGCGGCAGCGCCGGCGCAATGCGCGCGAAAATGCCGGGCATCTGTCCGACCGGCGCCCCGATCAACACCAGATCGGCGCCGGCAACGGCATGCGCAACATCGGTCTCGGCCTTGTCGATCACGCCCAGACGCAGCGCATCCTTCAGATTCTTGCGGCTGCGGCCGACACCGACCACCTGCCTGACCATACGCGCCTTTTTCAGCGCCAGCGCAAACGAACCGCCGATCAGGCCGACGCCAATGACCACTAGTTTGTTGATGCGGGGTTTTGTCGCCATGGAATCCTCTGGGCAAATAGCCGCTCAGGCGGCCAACGCCTGCCGCAGCGCGTCGAGGAAACGTGCATTTTCGGATTCAAGCCCGATCGACACGCGCAGATGATCAGGCATGCCATAGGCGGCAATGGGCCGCACGATGACGCCCGCGTGCAGCAGTTTCTGGAACACCGTTGCGGCACCCGGCACCTTGAAGGTCACGAAGTTGCCGTATGAAGGAATATGCGCAAGGCCCTGTTGCTTCAGCCCCGCCACGATCTGATCCATGCCGCGGCAGTTCAGCTCATAACTCTCGCGGATGAATTGCGCGTCATCCAGTGCAGCAGCAGCGGCAGCGAGCGACAGGCTGTTGACGTTGAACGGCTGGCGCACGCGGTTCATCAGGTCGGCTACACCCGGCGCGCCCATGGCATAACCCACGCGCAGGCCGGCGAGTCCGTACACTTTCGAAAAGGTACGGGTAATCAGCAGATTGGGATATTTGTTCAGCCACGCGATGCTGTCGTAGCGATACTCCGGGCGCAGGTATTCGTTATAGGCCTCGTCGAGCACCACCAGAACATCCTGCGACAGACCTGCGATGAATGATTCCAGCGCGGGACCCGGCACATAGGTTCCGGTCGGGTTGTTCGGATTGGCGACGAATACGATACGCGTATCAGCGCGCACCGCTCGCGCCATCGCATCCAGATCATGGCCGTAGTCTTGCGCCGGCACCGCAATGCCCTGCGCGCCGACAGCCTGTACCGCCAGCGGATACACCGCAAACGCGTGCTGTGAATAAACCGCCGAGAGCCCGGGCGCCAGAAACGACCGTGCAGCCAACTCCAGCACGTCGTTGGAACCGTTACCGAGCACGATGCCGTCCATGGCCACAGCAAAACGCCGCGACAATGCCTGCTTCAGTTCAAAGCCGTTGCCGTCCGGATAACGCGCCAGACCGTCGAGCAAGGCGCGCATTGCCTGCAAGGCCTTCGGACTGACGCCCAGCGGATTCTCGTTGGAAGCGAGCTTGACGATGCCCGACTCTTCCACACCGAGCTCGCGTGCCAGTTCCGACGTCGGCTTGCCCGGTTGATAGGGTGCAATGGCGCGGATATAGCCCGGCGCGAGATCACAGACACTCATGATTATTTATTCAATAAAAACAAATACTTACGGATTAACCCGCGACGGGATAGGAACCCAGCACCTTGAGGAACGCCGCCTTGCGGCCCAGAGCCGCCAGTGCGCGCGCCACCTTGGGTTCAAGCTGATGGCCTTCGATGTCGATGTAGAACACGTATTCCCAGCGCCCGGTGCGCGCAGGACGGGATTCCAGCCGCGTCATGCTCACGCCATGTTTTGCCAGCGGCGTCAGCAGGTCGTGGATCGCACCCGGCACGTTGCTCGTGGACAGGATCAGCGAAGTCTTGTCGCGTCCCGATGGCGCGGCATCTTCCTTAGCGATCACCGCGAAACGCGTGGTGTTCTTGGGGTCATCCTCGATGTTGCGTGCGAGCAGCTTGAGCCCGTACAGCGCAGCTGCCATGCTGCTGGCAATGGCGGCGCTTCGCTTGTCCTTGCTCGCCAACCGTGCAGCCTCCGCATTGCTGACCACCGCCACCCGCTCCGCGTCCGGCAGATGTCGCGACAGCCACTGCTGGCATTGCGCCAGGCTCTGCGTATGCGAATAAACCGTGCGTATGCCGCCACGAACGCGCGCGTTGCTCATCAGGCACTGGCGCACCGGCAGATTCACCTCACCACAGATGCGCACCGAGGTATTGAGCAGCAGATCCAGCGTGCGGCCGACCGCGCCTTCGGTGGAATTCTCCACCGGCACCACGCCATACGCCAACTCACCGGTTTCGATCGCACGAAACACTTCATCGATGCTGGCCAGCGGCTTGCCGCCGGTGGAGGCACCGAAATGTTTGACCACCGCTTCCTGACTGAACGTGCCTTCAGGGCCGAGATAGGCTACGGCCATCTGCTGTTCCAGCGCGCGGCAGGCCGACATGATCTCGATAAACAGCCTCGACAGTGCCGTGGCGGACAACGGCCCCTTGTTCAGTTCGCGAACTCGACGCAGGACCTGGGCTTCGCGTTCGGGCTTGTAGGCGGCGGCATTGCCCTTGGCATGCCAGGCCTGCTGCGCCAGCTTGGCCCGTGCCGACAGGAGTTCAACCAGACGGGTGTCCAGCGCGTCGATTTTGCTGCGGATATTGTTCAGCGAAGCAGCCATGGGCGAGTGCGAGTCAGGGTCAGAGAATCAGGGTGAGAGAGTCGGGGTCAGAATCGGGTTTAGTGTGCGGGGAGATATCTTACGGCGAGTACGCCGCTGATGGCAGACAGTTCCGCAATCAGCGAATCCGGCACCGCGCTGTCAACATCTACCAGCGTGTAGGCCATGTCCCCACGTGACTTGTTGAGCATGTTGTGGATGTTCAGCCCGGCGCGCGCCAAGGCGGTCGATATCTGCCCCACCATGTTCGGCACGTTGGCATTGGCTATGGCGACGCGGAAATTCGATTCGCGCGACATCACCGCATCGGCAAAGTTAACCGCATTGCGGATGGTGCCGTGCTCGAGAAAATCGCGGACCTGGTCAGCCACCATCACCGCGCAATTGTCCTCGGCTTCACGGGTCGATGCGCCAAGGTGCGGCAACGCCACCACCTGCGGGTGTCCGGCCAGTTTCTCCGACGGAAAATCGCAGACATAGCTGCGCAGTTTTTTCGCCGACAGCGCCTCGATCACCGCAGCGTCATCCACAATGCCGTCGCGCGAAAAATTCAGCAGCACCGCGCCTTTGCGCAGCAATTGCATGCGATCGGCATTCACCAGATTGCGCGTGGCAGTGACCAGCGGCACGTGCAGCGTGATGAAATCGGAAGCCTTCAGCACCTCTTCGATCGAATGCGCCTTGCGCACCTGCGCCGGCAGGCTCCACGCCGCATCAACAGTGATTTCCGGGTCGTAGCCGAGCACATCCATACCGAGCTTGATCGCTGCATCAGCCACCAGACTGCCGATTTTGCCCAGGCCGATCACGCCCAGCGTACGACCGGGCAGTTCGATGCCGGCAAAATGCTTTTTGCCGTCTTCGACCAGTTTATGCAGTGCCTGGTCATCACCCTTCAGACCATCGACAAAGCGTACTGCCGGCACCAGGTTGCGTGCAGAAATCAGCAGCGCCGCAATCACCAGTTCCTTGACGGCATTGGCATTGGCGCCCGGCGCATTGAACACCGGCGCGCCGCGCTGGCTCATTTTGTCGACGGGAATGTTGTTGGTGCCGGCACCGGCGCGGCCGATCGCCTTGACGCTGACCGGGATATCCATCTTGTGCATGTCATGCGAGCGCACGAGGATGCCATCCGGGGCTGCAACATCGGTGCCCACGCTGTAACGGTCTTTGGGAAAACGCTGCAATCCGACTGCAGCAATGGCATTCAGTGTGAGGATTTTCAACGGCTCAGCCATGCTTGCGCTCGAATTCACGCATGAATTGAACCAGCGTCTGCACACCTTCGATCGGCATCGCGTTATAGATCGATGCACGCATGCCACCGACCGAACGGTGCCCCTTGAGTTGCGTCAGCTCCGCCGCTTCGGTTTCCTGGATGAAGACCTTGTCGAGATCGGCATTGCGCAGCGTGAACGGAATGTTCATCAGCGAACGGTCATCCTTCGCCACCGGCGAGTGATAGAACTCGGTCTGGTCGAGATAATCGTAAAGCAGTCCGGCCTTGGCGCGGTTGATCTGCTCCATCGCGGTCATACCGCCCTGCTTTTTCAGCCACTGGAACACCAGCCCTGCGACATAAATGCCATAGGTCGCCGGCGTGTTCGACATCGAATCGTTTTCCGCCTGCACCTTGTAATCGAATACGGTGGGCGTGACTGGCAGGGCCTGGCCCAGCAGATCATCGCGCACGATGACGATGGTCACGCCGGCCGGTCCGATATTCTTCTGCGCGCCGGCGTAAATCAGGCCGTAACGCGACACATCCATCGGTCGCGACAGGATGTGCGAGGACATGTCCGCAACAATCGGCACGCCGCCGGTGTCAGGCACCCAATGGAATTCAACGCCGCCAATGGTCTCGTTGGTTGTCAGATGCACATACGCAGCATCGGGATCGAGCTTCCACTCCGCCTGTTTCGGTGCCCGCGTGTAGTTGTCGGCCTCGGAACTCGCAGCAACATTGACCTTGCAGTATTTCTTGGCGTCGGTGATGGCCTTCTTCGACCATTGTCCGGTATTGATGTAATCAGCGTTGGTCTTGCCGCGCAGCAGGTTCATCGGCACCACCGCGAACTGCGCCGACGCACCGCCCTGCAGGAACAGCACCTTGTAGTTTTTCGGAATAGCCATCAGTTCGCGCAGGTCGGCTTCGGCCTGGGCGTGAATGGCGATGAATTCCTTGCCGCGATGGCTCATTTCCATCACCGACATGCCGCTGCCGTGCCAATCGAGCATTTCCGCTGCCGCCTGCTGCAGCACCGGTTCCGGCAACACTGCCGGACCCGCGCTGAAATTGAATACTCTTGCCATCAGTTATCTTCTGCCTGAGTTTGAAATTAGTAAATTAGGAAATCAGCAAACGTCGAACAGCCGCAATCGCTGCGGTTATTCCTCTTCCTCGTCGGTCTCGACGACGGTCTGCATGCCGACCAGCTTCTCGCCCGCATCGAGATTGATCAGGCGCACGCCCTGGGTCGAACGGCCCTGCTCGCGGACTTCCTTGATGCGCGTGCGGATCAGCACGCCGCCGGTGGTGATCAGCATGATCTCGTCATCCTTGGTCACCAGTTGCGCGCCGACCAGCATGCCATTGCGGTCGCTGGCCTGGATCGCGATCATGCCCTGCGTGCCGCGACCGTGGCGGGTGTATTCCGTCACCGGCGTGCGCTTGCCGTAACCGTTTTCTGTCGCGGTCAGCACCGACTTGTCTTCAGCGCCAGCCGTGAGTAGTGATATAACCCTTTGTTTTCCTTGAAGTTTCATGCCGCGCACCCCGGCGGCGGCACGACCCATCGCGCGCACTTCAGTCTCGCTGAAGCGCACTGCCTTGCCGGCGTCGGAGAACAGCATCACGTCCTGCTTGCCGTCGGTGATGGCAACGCCGATCAGGAAATCGCCATCATCAAGGTTGACTGCGATGATGCCCTTGGCCATCGGCCGTGAAAACGCCGACAGCGCGGTTTTCTTCACCGTGCCGGTGGATGTCGCCATGAACACGAAATGTTCATCGTCGAACTCCTTGACCGGCAGGATCGCGGTGATTTTCTCGTGCTCCATCAGCGGCACCAGATTGACGATCGGCTTGCCGCGCGAGGTACGGCTGCCCACCGGCACCGCATAGACCTTGATCCAGTAGACCCGGCCGCGGTTGGAGAAGCACAGGATGTAATCGTGGGTATTGGCGATGAACAATTTCTCGACGAAATCGTCATCCTTCGTCGTCGTCGCCTGCTTGCCACGGCCCCCGCGTTTCTGCGCGCGGTAGTCGGCCACCGGCTGCGACTTCATGTAGCCGCCGTGGGACAGCGTGACCACCACGTCTTCCGGCTGGATCAGGTCTTCGGTGCTCAGGTCCTGGGTATTGGTGACGATCTCGCTGCGGCGCTCGTCGGCGTAGAGCTTGCGGACGTCGGTGAGTTCCTGCGCAATGATCTTGGTCACCCGACCCGGCTGGTCGAGGATGTCGAGCAGGTCGGTGATCTTGTCCATCATCTCCCGGTATTCGGCAACGATCTTGTCCTGCTCCAGCGCAGTCAGGCGCTGCAGGCGCAGTTCAAGAATCTGCTGGGCCTGCGCATCCGACAGCCGGTACCCCTTCTTCTGCAGACCGAAGTCGGCCGACAGTCCGTCGGGACGGTAAGAAGTGCCTTCGACGGCACGTGACAGCAGGTCTTCTACCAGTGTCGAACGCCAGAACCGCGCCATCAGCTCCACTTTGGCGTCGGCAGGCGTCGGCGCCGCCTTGATCAGTGCAATGATCTCGTCGACGTTTGACAACGCCACCGCCAGGCCTTCCAGCAGATGGCCGCGTTCGCGCGCCTTGCGCAGTTCAAACACCGTGCGGCGGGTAACGACTTCGCGACGATGGCGGAGGAATGCCTCGAGGAACTGTTTCAGGTTCAGCACGCGCGGCTGGCCGTCGACCAGCGCCACCATATTCATGCCGAAGCTGTCCTGCATCTGCGTGTCTTTCCACAGATTGTTAAGGACAATTTCAGGCACTTCGCCGCGCTTGAGTTCGATGACCGCGCGCATGCCCGACTTGTCGGACTCGTCGCGGATGTCGGAAATGCCTTCAAGCCTCTTCTCGCGCACCAGTTCGCCGATTTTCATCAGCAGATTGGCCTTGTTGACCTGATAGGGCAGCTCGTCGATGATGATGGAAACACGACCGCCCTTTTCCGATTCTTCGAAATGGGTGCGCGCGCGCATGATCACGCGGCCGCGGCCGGTGCGATAGCCGTCGCGCACGCCGGACACGCCATAGATGATGCCTGCGGTCGGGAAATCCGGTGCCGGCACGATCGCGATCAGCTCATCGATGGTGATTTCGGGGTTTTTCAGCAATGCCTGGCAAGCATCGACCACTTCGCCGAGATTGTGCGGCGGGATGTTGGTCGCCATGCCCACGGCAATGCCTGAGGATCCATTGACCAGCAGATTGGGCACCTTGGTCGGCAGCGTTACCGGCTCTTTTTCCTTGCCGTCATAGTTGTCGACAAAATCGACGGTATCCATGTCGATGTCGGCGAGCATGTCGGAGGTGATCTTTTCCATCCGGCACTCGGTATAGCGATAAGCCGCAGCCGAATCGCCGTCGACAGAACCGAAGTTGCCCTGGCCGTCGATCAGCATGTAACGCATCGAGAAATCCTGCGCCATCCGCACCAGCGCCTCATAGGTTGCGCTGTCGCCATGGGGATGGTATTTGCCGAGTACGTCACCGACCACGCGCGCGCACTTCACATAAGACCGGTTCCACACCGTATTCGACTCATGCATTGCAAACAGGATCCGCCGGTGCACCGGCTTCAGGCCGTCACGGACATCAGGAAGTGCGCGGCCGACAATCACGCTCATTGCGTAATCAAGATACGAGCGCCGCATCTCCTCTTCAAGGCTGATGGGCAGGGTTTCTTTGGCGAATTGTTCCATGGAGTCCGAAGGTGTTATGCGCACCGGGCCAGGCGATCTGCCAAGCCGCCGATGCTGTTATTGCAAAGCGTGGAATTCTAACATGCAGCCATCCTCGGAACAGTCCGCAGAGCCCCGTTCCGGCGCGCCACTGAGCGCCATCAGCGCGGGTAAGAATCTTCCCTGTTGCGGTGCACTGCGCGACCTCCAATCCCGCCATTCAAAAGGCGTTGCCATGCGCTTCCGGCAAGCCGGGCAATGCCTCCGGTTAAAGCGGTCTCCGGCGGGTGGCTGGAGTCGTCCAAAAACGCTGTTATTTGCATGTTCCACAAAGTGAAACTTGCATATGGGAAAGTGATGTTTTTGAGCAACACTCGCTATGCTTTTTATTTTGGAATCATGTTATTATCTTTTCCAAGGTTTACTCAGGTATCAGGGATGTGATATCTAGTGGCCTGCAAGTAGTTAAATTTTTTGCTTACCGGCTAACCGGCACATCCCTAAATTTTCGCAAAACAGGAGGATCAAAAACATGCGTTCAGCTCTTAAGATCACAATCGCCGTTGCGGCGTTCGTTCCGGCACTTGCCTTCGCGCAAGCCAAGGACGGTTACTTGACCGACACCAGAGGCGAAGTGGTTAAAGCCGCTGGAGCTGGTGTATGCGTTCGGACCAGCGCTTGGACGCCTGCTCTGGCTGTCGCCGAGTGCGATCCGGACCTGGTGAAAAAGGCCGCTCCGCAAAAAGCAGCCGCAGCAGCGCCGAAAGCCGCCGCCGCAAAACCGGAAACCAAACCGGAAGCCAAGCCGAAGAAACCCCAGCCCCTGAATATCGAAGAGAAAATCGAGCTTCAAGGCATGGAATTCAACAAAGCTGACATGACCGCCGACAACAAGACGGATCTGGACGCGTTCATCGGCGACCTCGCAAAAGCCAACAAGCAACGCAGCGCAGTCCGCTTTGGCGCGATCATCGTAACCGGCCACACCGATCGTATCGGCAGCATCAAGCACAACATGAAGCTGTCCGAGAAGCGCGCGATCACGGTCAAGGACTACATCGTCTCCAAAGGCTACGACCAGAAGCTGATTTTCTGGGAAGGCAAAGGCCCGAAACAGCCGATCCCCGTGACCAAGTTCTGCGACAACAAGATGAAGCGTAAACAGCTCATCGAGTGCCTGGCGCCGAACCGTCGCGTGACCGTCGAAGTCGTTGGTCAAGCTGACCCGACTCCGAAACCGGCTGCAAAGCCGGCCGCTAAGCCGGAAACCAAACCGGAAGCCAAACCGGAAGCCAAGTAACCAGTAACTGCATCATCAAAAAGCCCTGCTTCGGCAGGGCTTTTTTTTTGCACTACAATCTCTTTTTCCCGCCATATTCTCCGCATGTCCGCAATTACCGTCATCGAACCCCGCTGGGTTGCCACCGTCAGCCCCGCCGCCACCGTATTGACTGATCACGCCGTAGTGATCGAGGGCAGCCGCATCGCCGCTGTTTTGCCCGTTGCCGACGGATGGGCACGTTACCCCGACGCCCCAAGAACGCTGCTGCCGGAACACATCCTGATCCCCGGACTGGTCAACCTGCACACCCACGCCGCGATGAGCCTGATGCGCGGCATGGCGGACGATCTGCCCTTGATGGACTGGCTGCAACACCACATCTGGCCGGCAGAAGCGCGCATGGTCTCGGATGATTTTGTCCATGACGGCACTCTGCTCGCCTGCGCCGAAATGCTGCGTGGTGGCGTGACCTGCTTCAATGACATGTATTTCTTCCCCGAGGCTGCGGCGCGGGCGGCATTGCAGGCGGGCATGCGTGCGGCGCTGGGCATCATCGCCGTCGAATTCCGTTCAGCCTATGCGGTGGATGCACACGATTACCTCACCAAAGGCATCGCACTGCGCGATACGCTGCGCGACGAATCACTGCTGTCATTCTGCCTGGCCCCACACGCACCGTTCACCGTATCCGACGCCACATTTGCGCAAATCGCCATTTACGCCGGCGAACTGGATCTGCCGGTGCATATTCACCTGCACGAAACCACCCGGGAAATCAGCGACAGCCTCGCAGCACATGGCGTGCGCCCGATCGAGCGCCTGGAAAAACTGGGCCTGCTGGGTCCGGGACTCATCGCCGTGCATGGCGTGCATCTCAACCCGGCGGAAATTGAATTGCTGGCACGCTACGGCTGCTCCGTCGCCCATTGCCCGTCATCCAACCTCAAACTCGGCAGCGGCATCGCTCCGGTGGCTGCCTTGCTGCAATCCGGCGTCAATCTGGGACTCGGCACTGACGGCGCGGCCAGCAACAACCGTCTGGATCTCTTTGCCGAAATGCGCCTCGCCGCCCTGCTGGCCAAAGGCGTCAGTGGCGACGCACAGATCATGCCGGCATGCCGCGCGCTGGAGGCAGCCACCCTGGGCGGCGCCCGCGCGCTGGGACTGCAGGAACAGATCGGCTCGATCAGCCCCGGCAAGTTCGCCGACCTGACAGCGGTAAACCTGTCCGCCACGGAACTGTCGCCCTGTTATGACCCGGTATCGCATCTCGTTTATGCTGCAGGCCGCGAGCACGTGACTGATGTCTGGGTCAATGGCGTACGGCGCGTAGCCAACGCTGCACTGCTCGACATTGATGAGGCCGCTCTTGTTGCGCGCGCCACCCACTGGAAAAACAAACTGCATCCGTCATGAATACCAACGTCGACCCGGCCGAACTTGAAAAATTCAGCGAATTGGCCCATCGCTGGTGGGATCCGCAGAGCGAGTTCCGGCCCCTGCATGAGATCAACCCGTTACGACTCGACCATATCGACCGCATCGCCGCGCTGCAGGGCAAAACGGTGCTCGACGTCGGCTGCGGCGGCGGCATACTCGCTGAAGCCATGGCTGTCCGCGGCGCCCGGGTCACCGGCATTGATCTTGCGGACAAACCGCTGAAAGTGGCGCAGCTGCACCTGCTCGAATCCGGACAACAGGTCGATTACCGGTGTATCGCCGTCGAAGACCTTGCTGCCGAAGCGCCCGCCAGCTTCGACGTGGTGACCTGCATGGAAATGCTCGAACACGTGCCGGATCCGGCGGCCGTGGTCCACGCCTGCGCCGCGCTGCTCAAACCGGGCGGACATGCCTTCTTCGCCACGCTGAACCGCAACCCCAAGTCCTACCTGTTTGCGATCATCGGCGCCGAATACGTGCTCAACATGCTGCCGCGCGGCACGCACGACTACGAACGTTTCATCAAACCCTCCGAACTGTCATCGTCCTGCCGGCGAGCCGGACTGGATATCACAAACCTGATCGGCATGACTTACAACCCTTTTACCAAGGTGTACGCGCTCGGGGCGGATACCGACGTCAACTACATCCTCAGCACCAGTAAACCGGCGCAATCATGATGCGCGCTGTGCTGTTCGACCTTGACGGCACTTTTGCCGACACCGCCCCGGACCTCGGGCGCGCGGTAAACATCATGCGCGCCGCCCGCGGACTCGATCCGGTCGCATTGGCCGAAACACGTAGCGTCACTTCGATGGGTGCGCGCGGACTGCTCGGTGTCGGCTTCGGCATGAATCCTGAACATGCCGACTACGCCGCCATGCGCGAAGAGTTTCTGCAGATTTACGAGAACAATCTTTGCTGCGACACACGACTGTTTCCCGGCATCGCCGAACTGGTTGACCGGCTGGAGAGCGACGGGCTGCGCTGGGGCATCGTCACCAACAAGGCGGAGCGTTTTGCGCTGCCGTTAATGCGGCAACTGGGCTACGCCACCCGCGCCGCCTGCATCATCGGCGGCGACACGACGGGACACATGAAGCCGCACCCTGCGCCATTGCTGGCCGCCGCCGGCATCCTGGAGTTGCCGCCCGCGGCCTGCATCTATGTCGGGGACGACGAACGCGACATCGCTGCCGGCAAGGCCGCCGGAATGCCAACCATCGCCGTGCGCTTCGGCTACCTCAACGGCAGCAATCCGGACGACTGGGGCGCCACGGCAGTGGTCGACACCCCCGCCGAGATTCTTCAGCACATCCATCAGGATCGTTGACTGATGACGCAGTAGTCGTTGATGCGTGACATTCAGTCACACGCCAGTGGCAAGCGCATCATAACCATGTGAGTATCGGCACTCTATGCGATACCTTTCGTGGCTGATTGCGCTGCCTCTCCTGCAATACGCACTGTTCAGTTCATTGTCACAGGCCGCGGCACCCGCCTTGCCTGTCGCAGCCCCCGTGGCCGCCGCCGACGCAAAGCTGGCCATACACGCCGTCACCAGAGTTGCCGACGGCCAGGCTGGTTATGTCCACTATTTCCTGATCACGCACCCCGACGGCACACTCGAAGAACAGCTTGGCATCGAACTGGAAGATCAGCGGATTGCCTGGTCATTTCCCGGCGCTGGCGTCATCGTCTCCGAGTTCGTCTACAACGGCCTACTGGACATTGCCGGCGAAAGATTCTTTATCGAACACCTGCATGGCATCCGCCCCTTCAGAACGGCGGCAGAAATGCGAGTTCTGCGAAACGAGCTGAATTCGCGTGTCGCTTTCTGGATCGATAACGACACCCCCTATTGCGTGTTCCGTCAGCCGGGCGAATCGTTTTGCCTGAATTGCGGTGATTTTGTCGCACGCATCCTGTTCCCGGGATCCACGCCACAACTGGTCGGGCTGCCGAAGGAGTTCACGCGTACGCTTGGCGACATGCCGACCACCGATGACCTGCTGATCTACATGCTCGGCCTGCACAACCTGCCCGACGCCAAATCGAGACTCCAGCGACTGGCCAGCCTGAAACTTCCGGAAAGCCTCCGCCTGGATGTCGCGGCGATGCTGCAACCCGACAATACAGCGCTCGCGTCAGCCACCCCGGCAGCCACCGCCGCCAGCGGCACGCCGGAAAAGAAATCGCGATCCCGCCTTGCCGTCCGGAAAACCCAGAACAAGAAACTCTGATCCCCCCCTGAATCAGCGGGAACTTGCCGGTATGCGATAATGTCCTAGTAGCAAGAGACCGGGGGCGACTTGGTTTCGACGTGGGTTACAAAGCAGCACAGGGCATGCCAAGGTCCAGTCACCTTGTAAATCCGCTGGAAATTCTATACACGCCAACGACGAGCGTTATTCTCTAGCCGCCTAACACCGGCTAGACGTTGCACTGACCTGCTGATGGGTCAGGCCCCGAGAGGGGTGCAACGTCATTTACATCAGCCTCTCTGCAGGGCTTGGTCGCTTAGCCTTGTGGATCCGTCGAAGCGACTAGCCAAACACCAGCCTGCCGGTTGGCGGGTGCGAGGCGAAACCCAAATAACCAGGCTAAGCATGTAGTCCTGACTGTGGAGGACTTGCGGACGCGGGTTCAATTCCCGCCGCCTCCACCATTACTCAAAGTCCCAACCCTTATCGGTTGGGATTTTTTTTGCCTATTCCCCCAGTGAAAACCGCAATGACGTCGCGAGCGTCGCTTCGGCGGCGGCGCGATTTCCCGCCCGATTCCCGCCATTTCCCCTCTCTGTTATCAGTAGGGACGCGAGCGCTCGCGACGCCACTTCGAGTATTTTCAATGACTTACAGGCAGCAGGTTCGATAAGTAATTTGGTCGGGCGGTGGGGAATGAAACGAAGCTGCTGCAGAAAGTGACTAGTCAAAACAGGTGTCCGGATTCTCTTCAGCAGGGGTTTTCCACTCCATGCCGTACTTTTCCTTAAGAATACGTTTCTTGGTCTCCCAAACAATATGACAGAACCCGAGCTCACCACGCCCCGGGTGCATTACCAATGCCATATCTGCCTCTTTGTCTGCGGCATCCATCATTGCTTCTAGGGCCTTTGTGAGTTCGACGTAGTCGCATGACTTGCCAGGCTCAACAGCATCGCCAACTAGAATTCGTGGCTCAAATCCCTCTCCGCTTCTAAGTTCAACGGCCACGCATTGGTTTTTAACAATGGCAGATTGAAGTTCTGCCGGCGTCTGGCAATAGATAACCGTCCGATTGCACTCATGACAAAATCGCTGGGATGGATTCGGCGTCACTTCAAGTGCATCCCACGTCTTATGGCACTTGAATCTAAATTCGCAGTTTCGGATCTCAGCACTCATGATCGCCTCCATAATCATCATCTGTCATTAAGATTAGCGCGCTCGGCATTTACATCTCGGTATCTACCGGCGGCCAATCTCGCGGCCAAAGGCCTCGTTGCACGGCGACGATGTGCGACGTATCGTGCTCGGTTGTTTCTTGCGATAGCCAAGTAATCTAGCTCTTTCGTGTTCCATTTCATCCGTTTTCGTTGCATCTACGGTCAATTACCTTTTGCATTCCGTTGTGAATTCAGCCGCCGTGCCCCTTCAAAATCAGGCGTCTCGCATTCCCGGCCAAATAATCCCGCTAACTGGTAATTCTTGTTGCTTCCATTTCGAAGGTAGGTTTTGTATAGATCACTATCTAGCGCATCATCAGGAGACCAGGCTGCAGCATGGCATAGGACCGATCGGTAAGCTTGTGACCTTGCTGGAAGCAATCGAGCCGCTTCACGCGCCTTTTCTACTGCGAGATACCGATAGTGGTATCGCTTGTCTAGACGCGGAACGGTGACATTAAAGCGCTGCACTTCTTCTTCTGACATCGACGCACTTCCGTACACTCGTGCTGATGATCCCGTATTGTTCTTAAACTGCAGTATGGAGGCTGCTGCATAGTTGCCTTTGGCGTAATAAAAATCAGGAGCCAATTCATATCCGAGAATCTCCATCCCTCTTTTCCTCGCCAACACACCTACTTTGAAAAGCACTTCAGCCCTGTCAATTGGAGCCTTCGCAGACATTGCGGCGTGTACGGCCTCGGCATATTCCTTTGCGTAGGCGATAACTTGAGGCTCCGCCACAGAGAAATACGGCATCGCTGTTTTGAACCGCCCCCCTCGCATCAAACGCCTCGCCAGAAGAGTGCGTAGTTGATGCGCAGTGTCCAGCGGCTCGACTTCATTGGGATCCATACCCGTAGTGCGATCCCCGAAGCGCGCCGATAATGTATCGACAATCATGGCAGGTGGTTCTGTCTTAACGTTAGTACCTTCTTTCTTTCTGACAGCGAATGGCAGTGCATCGACAAACACCCGTAACTCATCAGTAGTAAGCAGGCGCTCTGCAACGTAAGCAATGTCTGCCCATCGACTGGGCCCCATGGCGTATAAGGCGGACATCGCTTTGACCGTCTCCCCCCTATCAAGGGAAACGGTGACATTCTCTAGCATTAGTTGTTGAACGAGATCCGAAGGCAGGTTTTTGCGTACCGCGGACTTGTTTTTTCCGGCCAGAACCAAATGGTCAGCCGCAAGAGCCTTATCTCCGTTTCGCCGGGCGAGTTTTGATTTCACCCAATGGGCCAATGGCGTCTCGCTGCTCGCGGCCAGTTGGGCAGCATCCTCGTACTTCCCAGCTTGATAGCTCAGCGCCGCGAGCCGATCAATATTCTCGATGTCACCCGTGCCCGATGCGATCAGCGCATTAATGGTCGATCGCATCCAGGATGGTTGCTTCCCCGAGTAAGGCCCGGCGTGTCCATAGGAGAAAACGTAGGCGACGACCAGACGGCGCACCGCTGGTGACTTGAGTTCGGAGCGCAGTTTATTCGGTTGAGCGATTAGCCTTTCGGCCACAAAACGCAGAGAAACTACATCGCCTTGCTCCAGATACAAGATCACCGCCTTTCCGGTGTCACCGGCTTCCAGCTTCACGAGAGCCTGTTGCCCCAGACTGGACCACGCGAGTTGCATTGGGTCGGGGGTTCCTGACTGTGCGAGCTTGCGGACGAGTTCGTAATATCTGGACGCCTTATTCCGTCTGTCGGGCAGTTGGTAATTCAGATGGCTCTCCGCAAACGAATAGGCCGCCCAGGTTGCGCGCGGCTGTCGTTCATTCTCCGGCAATGACAGTACCGCTTCGAAGCGCGCCAATGCGCGTGCGATTGCCGGGTTCGCTGGCAGCAAGGCAGGAGCTAACGAATCACAGCCAAATCCATCGCATCGATCTGAATTGCAGGCACTATTTTCGAAGTTCAGGTCTGTGCCTTGCCTCATTTTCGCGCATGCTCCACTTTTCGCAAGTTGGTAATCCACCGCGCCAGCGGTATAAAGTCGGATCGCATCGGGCAACTCCTTACCGATTGCGTAGGCTGCGTCGCCATCTTTCTCTTGGCGCATCCGTTGAATCACGCGATACTGGTCGGAGGTGACACCCTCGGCCTCGGCTTTGGCTCGCAGTGCGGCCGGGGATTCCGTATGTTGAATTCTTGGCGCAGACGCCGCTGATCGAACTCGCGAGAAGTAGCGCCTCATCTCGAACGCAAAATCTCCTTCGATGGGCGCTTTCAGCAATGCATCACGATGCGGGAGGAAGGCCTGCGGGAAATAGGGACCGCAGGCCAACGCCACCGTTGCAAGGAACAACAGTGCGCCGCCGAACAGAATGAAATTATGATTTTTCATGGACCAGCAGTTCCGGATTTTGTTCACAACGTGCCCACCCGAGATTGATCTCGTGTTTGGGACGCAGAAGGGACGGCGCTTTACGAACCAGCCAGAAGATTCCATCGATTTGTCGTGGCTCGTAGCCGTTCACTCCGTCTGCGTCGCTACAGTGGCTCGCGAGTTTGACGCCTAGCGGTTGCAAGACATCGGTTTCACTATGGTTTTCGGCGACTAGATCAAAAAGGCGCGGATCTTTATTGGGTTTCGCAGTGATGCGTGCCGCTTGTGTCTGGGGCTTGCCTACAATTAGCCCGCGCCAGGTTGAGATGCTCCAGGCTCTTTTATCCGCCTCAGTGGGGAGGCGAAACCAGGCGTATCCACGAAAATTCGCCGGCCTTTGGCCGCCAACAGCAATCATCAACTGCCGCACGGATTCCGGAGTGACAACCAATTCGTGCGAATTCGCGCCACCACGTCCGGCGGCCGCTTCACTCTCGACGAATGCCACGCTGCCGAAATCGTCAAACCCAACCCGTGAGCCATAGGTGGGCAACGCCACCCGAAAGGTAGTCGGTGACTTTTTGGCATATTCTGCGATCCATTTTTTGGCTTGCTCAGGATCAAACAATCCGCTCCCCGGATGCGAAACTGAGTGGACCTGCAGGACGGACTCATCAATTGCTCCTAAGACGTCGGCCAGATGGTTGGAAGAAAGCCATGCCGGCAAGGCGGTGATCGACAATTGCGTGCTGCGATCCAGACGAGTACGCAGTTGCGTCAGGAATTTGGCATAGCCCGGCAATTTTGCGGTTCCGCAATCATGGTCGATCTCAAGTCCAGCAACTGTCAGCCCCTGCGCGCGCCACCGCTCGCGCAATGCCAGCACCTCATCGATGATGTGGCTTTGGTCGAGATTGGGGAGTTGCCCATCGATTCGCACGACCATGACAAGCGCTCGCCCCGACTCAACCAGCGCCTTGGCATGGATGGATACGGGAATGAGGTTACCTGCCGGGCCGGCGTGAGCAGCGAGAACGCGCCATGCGCGCACAAGATCCTTGTTTCCGGAGATCGATTCGAGAAGGGATGTTTTCCATGAGCGCTGCCAGATATAGGCGTCATGCTCGATCTCCGGGAGAGATTTGCGACTCGCGGTCAACCCGAGCGCGATTGCCACCACCAATACGCCAACACTCACAAAGATTGTGCTGTGGCGACGCATCAATCTAACGATGAAATTGCTGTTCACTTGGTAGATCGGTTGTGAGTGCGTTGATTTGGAAAAAATATTAAAGGTAAGAGATGCGCCGCGATACAGTCAGTTGAGTTCGGTGAGCTGAATATCGTCACTGAAAATACCGTTGACAGTACTGATACGGATGCCGGTCCTGAAACCTCCCAAGATTGTCGACAACTGTCACTATCCGACATAGCGCAGTGCCACCGTTTTTCTCGCCGCGCAGTCCACGCCCCACCATTTGCATATATCGGACCGGACTAAAAACCTGCCTCGCAATGAAAACCATGTCCGTCTGGGGTGCATCGAAGCCAGTCGTCAGGACGCTGTGGTTGCAAAGCACCCTAATTTCGCCGCGCTGAAAACGGTCAAGGAAATAGCGCCGCGCCACGGTCTGCGTGCTACCGCTCACTGCACCGGCAGGAATACCAACGAGGTTCAGGCGCGCCGACATCTCCTCCGCGTGCAGCACAGAATTCGTGAAAAAAAGTATGGAACGTTCTTCACACTGCTGAATCCGTTCCACCAGTTTTTGATTTCGTTGGACGTCACCCGCGAGGCGCTGGTTAATCGCTTCCAGTAGGTTCTCGAAATCCAGTCCTTCCCACGGATCAGGAAGCCGTGCCAGCAGTTGAATTTCATCCTCCGATAGGCCGACGCCGGATTTCAACTCATCGTACTTAGCCTGTGCTAAAACCCTCTGCGAAAGCAGACGCGCGTGTAGCCCCTCCTGGTCTCCTGGTAACCAACGGCTGTCGAACCGTTTGGCAAGTCGCTGGCTCTCGTCGTCATCGGTTCGAAACGGTGTGGCGCTGAGGCCAATGAATGGGGGCTCGTCCCTGACCGGCGCCCCAGGCCGCTGCGCTTCAGCGTCCAACCAGCGCAGAAGATTCGTATAACTCGGCGTGATGGCGTGGTGACATTCATCGACGACAACCAACCCCGGCTTCTGGAGCCAGACAAGTTTCTCAGTCCCCATCCGGCTATTGAGAGTTTGTATCGAGGCAACTATAGCGATCGGCCGGTCCAATTCCTGAATCGCTGGACTGGGGTTACCGCCCCACATTCGGACGATGCGCAGATCGGTTCTCTGCGCGCCGATGTTAAGCCAGACTTGGCGAAACGCCTGCACCGCCTGCTCGCAAAGTTCGTCCGTTTGCGCCACCCATATCACGCTGCGCCGGCCACCCTCTGGCGCAAGCACGAGGCGGATCGCCGCCTCCACGGTCACGCGAGTCTTACCCCCACCGGTAGGCAGGCTCACTACTGCGCGGCGGCGGTTCGTGCCTCCCGAGAGCAAGCGGCGGATGCCATCGAGCACTTCTTTCTGGAAATCGTGAAGTTCCGGGAGCTTGATGGGACCGCTAATGTATTCTTCCGGCTCGCGTCGGGTCGACGGGGCGGCGGCGAACTCTTCAGGAAAGCCGATGCTGGCGACAAATACGCGCGCGTCTGATGTGTTCCATCGCGCTGGCGGCTTCAGACCCTCCTCGACCAAGGCATCGCTCAGCGTCGATAGCGTTGCTGGCCCCAGATGCGAAAGCACCAGTTCCGCCAATTGGAGAGGCATGCACTTCCGGATGAAATCCATGCCCTTGAGGCCACCAAGAGCATCGAGTAATGGTTCTGGACGATTTCCCACCGCCCGCAGTAATCGGCCAGCAAGTGTCGGCTCACTGGCGACCTCCGCCCGCAAGCGTTCGACCAGCGCATCACCCAAGCGCTGCAGTGCCTCGACGGGGGTGCAGTTCAGCCATCCGGCAGCTGCAACTTCATCGACAAGCCGTTTCATTCGTTCGGCACGTGTCAACGCTGCAAGTTGCTCTGCGTCAAGCAATAGGGCGTTTTCCCACATCATGCAAGGGACAGAATCGGACGTTTGCCCAATGGTTAACCTCAATCCTGTAACCTGCTGACAACGGGCCGACTGGCACGCCTCCGGCTGCATCACATCGACGAGGTCAGGAACGGCTGATATCAGGATGTCGGGTGGGCCAGTCACGCTTTCCCATTCGGGCTTAATCAGATTGGCAAGGTTTCGAGCACCTCTTTCGAGCCACAGCGCAATCGCTGTTTCGTCCAGCGTAACAACGACACGATCCGTAGTCCGCGCACGCCGAGCAAGGTCGGCGGAGCTTGTCACAAAAACTTCTGATAATTGGATCTCGCCAAGATTGGTCTTGAAGGATATGGGGACGACGCGGTCCTTTGCCGCGGCCGACCAAAGCTCTCGCAACTCGTCGCTCGCAAGCGCAGATGGGGTCGCGAGCATCTTGATGAGCATAAGCCACAGAGCTTCAATGTCGGCCGATGTTACGGATTTTGGCGGGTATAACTTTTCCAGCTTATCGAGTGCAGGACTCAGTTGCTCCCAGTTAGGAATGCTCCCCAGCGCTGGCTCATGGCGTCTCGCTACGAGCGCGGCCAGGCGGACAATCTCCCCGCTGACCAGAACAGTTCCATGCTTAAGTACTAGCCACGGCAATGGGTGTGAAACATCGATCTTCGGATAACTTGGGGTGCTGTGGCCGAACTTCAGGCGGGCAACAAACTCGCCTTGGGCTATTCGCGAAATGAAGCGGTCGGTAAGTCTAGCGTTTGGTTCGCCGTTCAACTTGCCCAGAAAGGCCCAACCTTTCGGCATGGTCAATCCCACTGGCTCCAAATAGCTCCGTGATGCCGAGTTGTCGTGCGTACTTTTGTAAGTAGTTCGGCAGGAATTTAGCCACTCGCACAGTTGCTCCTGCTGCTCCTGATCATTTACGACTTTGTCGTACTTTCCGGGACCCACGTTTCCCTCGGGAACATCGCAAACGTCGAGGCCAATCACCAAGGTTTGATCCTCTCTGTGCGTGACCATATCGACCAATATGCAGTGGTTTGTAGCGGCATCCTCGAAATTCACCAAGCCACCGAGCCGCAGTACGGCATCTGCCAACACCCACTTTCCATCACCACGTCGAACACGAATCCGCCCCACGTTCTGAGCCACAAACCGCTGACGGATCGCTGCAGGAGCCTGCCGCAGCATCTTCCAGAAGTCTTTCCACCCAGTATCACGTGCTAGATCAGGATAGCCGGGAACGTTCTTCAGAGATTCAAGAAGAATCGACTCCCAAACGCTGTCATCGAGTGGCTTTACGCGCATCACTTCCATTAGGATGCGCTTGGCCTCGCTGTCGTCACAAAACGCTGAAGCCACCGACTCCCGGTTCGGTACGCTAATGCCGGGAAGAGCGAAAACTGCCTGCCCTGCAGTCACCAATTTACCAGCCTGCGTCGGGACGATGACCAGGGCCGGACGAAGCACACCCCACTCATTCGGCTTGCAATCGTTCGCGTAAGCCTCTGCGAGCTTAAGTACGTCAATCGCCCTAGAAACGTCAGTCGAAGCCACATCCTCGAACCATGAATTAGCTTCACGTACGCGAAGATTTGAAGATGCCTGCTGATCGGTACGTTGCACATCTAGCCGATCCGCCAACGCGTTCAACCTGCTTGCCCGCTGCCCATCCAGACATGAAGGATGTACGATCTTAGACAGCTCGTCTGTCCCGGCGAGCAGTTGCCATTTCCTCGCGAGCCCAGCGCTATCCCTCGGATGGCGCAGCAATTCGGACGCTCGCCTCGGGATTCCGGCAGCATCAGGGATCACGACCGCACTCTCAAGTAGAGTCCAAAGAGCTTCCACAAGAGGTGCAGCGTCCTCATCTTTGCGGTCCGGCCGCCGAGGGAACGCGTCCAATGGGCGACCCGGATCGTCCGGTGTAGACAAGGACCAGAGCGTCTCTATAACAAGATTCGCCACCGCATTCATTAGTGCTGAATTCCATTCCCCTGCGATGATGGCGTTCCGGTCACTATTTAGTTTCCAGGGCGCGTTAAGAATCCCAGGCAGATACGTTTGTGTGTGGGTCGGGAAGAATGCCCAGAAACGCCCCACCTCCTCCCGTTTGCCGGCCAGAGGAATCGCCCAAGTCAGAGGTACCGATTCCCGAGCGTGGATATGAGTTGCGTCTGCAAGGGCACGCACGTCGGTTATGCTCACATCTCGTTGAGCAACACGCCATCGCGATACATCGGTACCGTCGTGGAGGAGGTGCTCATCACCCTCGGATTGAACCCTCAACTCCCGCGCAGGTTCCTCGCCACAATCCAGATTCAGCGCCGTTGCGACCGGGAAAAATAAAAGACACTCCGCTGGAAACCCAAGAATTTCTTGCCGCAGATAGTCGCGAAGTTCTTGTTCGGGGACTTCCGCGCGAACTATCGTTTCAGCCCAATCTAACTGGTCGAGCATACCGTCGGCTCGACGCTCACTTTCCGGTAGCGGCCAAGCCAATCGCAGCCCAGGCGCATCGGTCACCGCGAATTCGCCCTTGATCTCCCGTTTGCATCGCCGCGGATCGAAGCGAATTGCGCCCGTTGCCCTAGTGAACAGGTCAATGCAACCATTGAGACGAAGGAGCGACTTGAAGCCGAGTCCGAATCGCCCGATCTGGTTGCCGCGCTTGCGTGAAGAGTCCGAACTTAGTAACGCATCGACACCCTCAGTGCTCAGAGGGGCGCCAGTATTGGCGACGTAAAGGAAGCGCCCTCGCAAAACCACGTGAATCCGATTCTTATCCGTAGAAGGAGGCATCTCCTGTTTATCTTCGAGAATCGCATCCACCCCGTTCTGCACCAACTCCATGATCTGCCGATAGCCATAGCCGCCGGCGAGGACATTTTGCTCTTTACCATGGTCCTCTCTTATCCGACGCGGGTCCGCTTTATACACATTCAGTACAGCTTGATTGCGAAATTCGAGGAATTCCTTCATACGCCCACGCCTGAGATTGCAAACTTGAACACAAATTGCAGGCGTATCTGCTTTCTGGCCAGTAAGAGGGGTTTGCAGTTTCTTGCCATGATCATTTTCTCCAGAGGCGACGAGTACGATGGCCCACGGTGATTGTCTGGCCGTCCGTGCTTTTCACTTTGTAGGCATCGAACCATTCTGCAAGCCTTGAAACTGGGCGACGGCCGAGGTCACGCTCCATATTCCGGATGCTGTGCTTATTGAGGTAAAGGGTGACACTTCCGTGTCCGTCATGCTCCTCTTCCCCGTAAAGATCTAGCAACTGATCGACCAACGGCGGAATACCACGTTGCTGCGCCCGAATTTCTGCATGCTTGGTGTTCATGGGAGCGCCTCCAACTCCGCGAACATCTCATCCAGCTTCGCGCGATGTTTTTTTTCTGCTCCGTGGCCCGGAATACGCCAATCGGGCATGTAACAACTGAGTCCGAGCAAGTCGTTACCGAGGACCTTCCGTTCGAAGATAGTCGTGTACAGGCGATCTGCCGGTGCGACGGAACCCGAGATGTCCCGCTTGACCCGAATCGTCTTGCCGCCGCTTGGTTCAACGTAATCCTGCAGATCTTCATCGCTGGCATAAATTTCTAGTCCAGTGTGAATTGCCCAGAACGGATCTATCGTTGGTTCCAGCGGATAGAAGCCATTCTGAAAAGACGCTGCGTCATTCTTATATTCCCTCCAGACCTCGGTGCGCCACTGGTCGGCTTCAATGCCGAAAAGTAATGTGTCAACAACCTTCGGGGAGGCCGCCAGTAGTAGGAAAACCCGATTGAAGAAGGCATCCCGCACAATGCGCTTACGACTACATATTTCGTTGAGGCGCGCTGTCAGTTCGGGTATCAGCGCCAAACTGACAAGCTTCCGATCTAGTTGATCAAGCCTATCGAACACATAGTCGTAGCTCGCCTGCGAGTTCGGAATGGAAACTTCGTCGTCGAGCTTATCCAGCTCTACTTCTAGAACCTTATTTAAGTATGCGTCACGCCGAATGCATGCAATTCCGATTTTTTCGTCGAACTTTTCGATGATGGGCCGCCAGATCTTGACGGAAATCTTGGGAGTCGTTTTTCGCGTCTTGTTCGCCATATTGGCCTCCTGTGTAACGGGCTATTAAACACAGTATAACCATATGGATAAAGAATAAGGATAAAGATTTTTCTTTATTATAAACGAACCAATAATCCGTAAATTTCATCGAAACGAGAAGACGCATCGAACGAAACACGAAAAAAACTAGCGATCCTGTGGGTGGCGAATTCGCAAATCAATCCGCCACGGGAATCTGAAACATCCCTCAGCCAACATCGCCCGTAAACACCGCCGCCTGCGCCCGCCAATCCAGTGGCATCACCCGGCGCAGCACGCTCTCCAGGTTGATCGCCACATCGGGACTGGCGAGCAGATTGTCCACAACCACTGGGCCCAGCAGCGTCAAGCGCAGCAAGCGCCGGCCCTGCGTTACATCGATGCCTTCGGCAGCGGCAATGTCAGTGATAGACCGATACTTGCCTTCATCGAGCAAGCGCTGCCAGTAGTGCGCCAGCCCTAGCGCGCGTATCAACGGCGTGCTCTCCGCCGCCTTGCGCTTGGTGCGCTCGGCTGCGGCCTCCACCGTGAACGCCTGCGGCGCATCCAGCGGCGTGATGATTTCGCGCCTGATGCCGCGTTTGACCAGTGTCCAGGGGATGAAGGTTTCCATCTGCACCCCGCCCGCCGGGCTGGGGATCGGGTAGGTCACCGGTTTGCCGGTCAGCACGCCTTTGTCTTGTTTGGCCATTTTGTGTCCTAGTCGAAGCTCGTGATGATGTCGCGCTGGGCCTGCCAGTCCACCGGCAGCGGGTTGCGCTGGAACCACATCAACGTCAGGCGCCGGGGCTGGCGACCCGCCATCAACTGCTCAATGATGTCCGGGGCCAAGAGAGTCAGGCGCAGCAGTTCATTCACGGTGGATGGGTCCAGCCCTTCAGCCCGGGCAATCGCCGAGCCACTGGCCATTGCCCCAGTATCGAGCAAACTCTGCCAATAAAATGCACGCCCCAGGCCCACCAGAAACTTGGTGTCGTGCGCCGGTGTGGCGGTTTGTGCCAGCCGCTGAACGCCCCGCCACTTGTAGTCGAACGGAACAAACGTTTCCAGATTGCTGTTCAAGTCGCCTCCAACTCCAGCATTTCAGAACCGATGCTGTTGGAGGCGAATTCCTTGATCAGTTCCTTCCAGCCCAGGGCGTGCCATTTCACCTTCAGACCGCCGGCGACCAGATCAACGCGTTCGATCATCAGGTTAGCAATGCGGTGGCGCTCGACGGGGTACAACTGCTCCCACACGTCGCCCAACTGGTGCATCGCCAGTACGGCGGCGTCCTGCGCCACAGGTGCACCGTTCTTCTCGATATGGGCGCACACGGCTGCAATGGATTCGGGGCTCGACAGCACCCTTTTAATCTGCGCCACCGCCGCCGCCTCCACTTCCCCTGCCGGAATACGCTCGTAGGTTTTACCGGCCGCGCCGAAGCGCAGCTCCGACTTGGAGACGTAATAGAAATACTTGCGCCCGTTCTTGCGCGAGTAGGTCGGATACATCGGCTCACCCTTGGGTGCAAACAGCAGGCCGCGTAACAGCGCGTCGGTGCGCGAACGGACTTTGGTTTCCACCGATCGGCCATGCGAATCCTTGGCCAGCACCGCGTGAACCTCGCCCCACAGACCGGGGTCGATGATCGCCGCGTGCACACCGGGGAACCATTTCCCCTTGTGAGAACTCTCACCCAGGAAAATGCGGTTGCGCAGCAGCTTGTGCAGGTACTTCTTGTCGATGCGTTTGCCGGACCGGGTTTGACCGTCCTGCGTCGTCCAGGCCTTGGTGGTGATGCCCTCGGCGCTCAGGTTGGCGGCGATCTGCGTGGGCGAGCCACTGGTCAGCATTTCCTCGAAGATGCGCCGCACCACCGCCGCCTCAGCCTCGTTGATGACCAGCAAACGATTCTCGACGTCGTAGCCCAGGGTCGGCACGCCCCCCATCCACATCCCGTGGCGCTTGCTGGCGGCAATCTTGTCGCGGATCCGCTCGCCGGTGACCTCGCGCTCGAACTGCGCAAACGACAGCAAGACGTTCAACATCAGCCGGCCCATGCTGGTGGTGGTGTTGAATTGCTGCGTGACCGACACGAACGATACGCCGTGGCGCTCAAAGACTTCAACCATCTTCGAGAAGTCGGCCAAGCTGCGCGTGAGACGATCAATCTTGTAGACCACCACGATGTCGATCTGGCCGCGCTCGATGTCCGCCATCAATCGTTTGAGGCCCGGGCGTTCGGTGTTGCCACCGGAGAATCCAGGATCGTCATAGTCGTGTGCGACCGCAATCCAGCCTTCCGGACGCTGACTCACAATGAACGCCTGCCCGGCCTCTTTCTGCGCATCGATGGAATTGAATTCCTGAGCCAGTCGTTCGTCCGACGAGACGCGGCAGTAGACGGCGCACCGCTGACGCGGTTTGGTAGCGATGTCGTTCATTCGCACACCTCCTCGTTACGGCGCAGCCCAAAAAACAGCGGTCCTGACCAGGGCGTGCCGGCAATGTGCCGCGCCACAGACGACAGGCTCTTGAAGAACCGCCCCTCGTATTCGAATGTGCCCTCGGCGCTGACCGTCACCTTGTGATCGCGCTCGCCCCACTGGCGCATCAGCACGGTGCCCGGTGCCAGATAAATGTCACGGGGTTTGCGTCGTTCCTTGATTTTGGAATTCTCGACGCCGATGTTGGCCAGGCGCCGGGCGGTTTCGATTGGCAAGCCACCAAAGGCCTCTTCCTGGAGTTTGTAGGCTAGGCGCGACTGGAGATATTCGCGGTTGGGTTTATCCGGCCGGCGCGAGAAGTACCGATCCCACAGCGCCCAGATCTCTTTGATTGGCAGGCTGCGCAGTTGCGCCACCCGGGCCGACACTGAGGTTTTAAGTTCGCTCATCACATCTCCTGTTGATAGGGGTTTGTATGAACGCTTCTTCCCTGGCACAAGCCAAGTTGAGTTTGTCTCTGCTGCTCGCTGTGTGGGATTTTGTCCACTGTCTGTGAGCCTGTAAGGCAGCGAACGAGGCACGCGGAAATGATTGCGGTAATTTCACCGGCACGCGTCTGTGGCGATAGGGTTGATGACGTGGGGAGTTCAATGTTTTTCATGATGGCTTTGTGCAGTTGCAACCATCACAATGGTGAATCAAAACTTCCGAAGTGGAGGGTCAAGCAAAGCCATGCAGGGTAATCATCTGATTAATGCAAACCGGTTTTTAGGCTGGGCGCTCGCACTTTTTCTGGTGGCGGGCCCGGGCTTTGCTGCGACCATCACCGGCCAGGTGGTCGCGGTGAGCGATGGCGATACGCTCACGGTGCTCGATGCCGACCGCGCCCAGCACAAGATTCGGCTCTCCGGTATCGACGCCCCAGAAAAAGCCCAAGCCTTCGGCGAACGCTCAAAACAAAACCTCTCGCGCCTGGTCTTTGGCAAAGAGATTGAAGTGCAGTGGAATAAACGCGACCGCTACGGGCGCATCGTGGGCAAGGTGCTGGTGGCCGAGGCCCCCTGCAAAGCCGGGGACTGCCCTAAAACCGTCGATGCCTGCCTGAGTCAGATCACAGCAGGCCTAGCATGGTGGTATCGGGACTACGCCCGCGAGCAGTCCGGCGATGATGCCCAGCGCTACCGGCTGGCCGAAGAAGACACCCGCAGCCGAAATGTGGGCCTGTGGGCCGGCCCCGAACCGATATCGCCCTGGGATTGGCGAAAGGCAAAAAAGCGGCCCTGAGGCGTTTTGAAGTGATTTTTGCGGATTTGCTTGTGTGGTGAACATACGTTTACTACAATGGGAGTATTCCCTCATTTCCCATAAATCCACCGTATGCGCCACCCCAACCGCGATCACGAACATCTGGATGCTCTGCGCGCCTACTACGCCCGCCATCACCACATTCCCGCCCTTCAGCGCATCGCCGACTTGTTGGGGTTTGCCTCACGCGCGGCCTCCTTCAAACTCATGGATCGGCTGGCCCTGCACGGCTACGTCACCCGCGCCCCCGATGACGATGCCTGGATTCCGGGGAAACGCTTCTTTGAGCTGCACTTAGCCGACACGGCCGTCGCGGCAGGCACCCCGGTCAGCGTCACCGATGTGCAGGCACAACCGTTTTTCTTCAACGATTTCCTGGTTAAGAACCCGGCCACCACCGCAATCATCCCGATCAAAGGCGACTCGATGATCGATGCCGGCATTTATGACGGCGACCTGGC
>CAIZLW010000049.1 GCA_903933915.1 uncultured beta proteobacterium
CTGCCGCTGCACATCCTCTGGGTCAATCTGGTCACCGATGGTTTGCCGGGGCTGGCGCTGACTGCAGAGCCTGCTGAACCCGGTATCATGCGGCGGCCGCCGCGCGTGCCCAGCGAAAACATGTTCGCGCATGGCATGTGGCAGCACGTACTGTGGGTGGGCACCTTGATGAGCGGGTTGGTCTTGGGCCTGCAATACTGGGGCGTTGCTACGGGTGATGAGAACTGGCAGACCATGGTGTTTACCGCATTGACGTTTGCGCAGCTTACGCATGTCATGGCGATCCGCTCCGACCGTGAGTCGCTGCTGACCATCGGCCTGGTGTCGAACCGGCCGCTGGTCATCACGGTGGCGCTGACTGTTGCGCTGCAACTGCTGCTGATTTACACCCCCGTGCTCAACCGCATTTTCGATACTGCGCCGCTGTCCGCGCTGGAGCTGGGACTGTGCGCGGGTTGTGCGGTTGTTGTGCTGATCGCGGTGGAGGGCGAAAAATGGCTGGTGCGGCAGGGGCTGATTTACCGGGCGAGCCGCACCGCCCCCGCTGGCGGACCGTTTTCCTGACCGATTCCATCAGGTAACAAAGGAGGGGGAGTCAGCATTCTGTAAGTTTTCAATTGTTGCGGCGGCGTGTGCTTGATTTTGGGGGTGCCGGGCGCTAGGATGCCTGACACCCGAAATGGTTTTTAAGCAGGTTCGAATAACAAGGGTGCAAGTCGCTGTTTTCCCGAAATGTCGTGATGGGCGCGAGCCGAAGTTTTCAATATAAAACTCGCTTGCATCTGCCTATTGCGGTCCCGTGCTGTCACAGTAATTGGAGGAGTAAATGGTAATGAAAAAGGATTCTAAGGCTTCTCAATCGAGCCCGACCCGCCGCAAATTCCTGACTGGCGCTTCAGTTGCTGCCGGCGCCGCGGTTGCGGGTTTTCCGATGATCTCCAAGGCGCAGGCCGGCCCGATTACGATGCGGTGGCAAAGCACGTGGCCGGCGAAGGACATCTTCCACGAATACGCGCTGGATTTCGCCAAGAAGGTCAATGACATGACCGGCGGCGACCTGAAGATTGAAGTGCTGCCGGCTGGTGCCGTGGTTCCGGCCTTCCAGCTGCTCGATGCGGTGTCGAAGGGCACCCTCGACGGCGGCCATGGCGTGCTGGTTTACCACTACGGCAAGCAGAATGCGCTGGCGCTGTGGGGTTCGGGTCCTGCCTTCGGCATGGACGCCAACATGATGCTGGCCTGGCACAAATACGGCGGCGGCAAGGAATTGCTGGCCAAGCTGTATGGCTCTATTGGCGCCAACGTGGTGTCGTTCCCGTACGGCCCGATGCCGACGCAGCCGCTGGGCTGGTTCAAGAAGCCGATCACCAAAGTGCAGGACATGAAAGGCCTGAAGTTCCGCACCGTGGGTATCTCCATTGACGTGTTCACGGCGATGGGCGCTGCGGTCAACGCGCTGCCCGGCGGCGAGATCGTTCCGGCGATGGACCGTGGCCTGCTGGATGCTGCGGAATTCAACAACGCTTCGTCGGATCGTCTGCTCGGTTTCCCCGATGTGTCCAAGGTCTGCATGCTGCAAAGCTTCCATCAGAACGCCGAGCAGTTCGAGATCATGTTCAACAAAGGCAAGTTTGATGCGCTGCCGGCGAAGATGAAGTCGATCATCGAAAACGCCGTCGAAGCTGCGTCGTCCGACATGTCGTGGAAGGCGGTGCACCGCTATTCCCAGGATTACATCGAGATGCAGCAGAAGCAGAACGTCAAGTTCTACAAGACACCAGATGCGGTGCTGCAGGCGCAGCTCAACGGTTACGACGCGGCGGTTGCCAAGCGCAAGGATAATGCGCTGTTTACTGAAATCGAGGAGTCGCAGCGCAAGTTTGCCGAGCGCGCCGTGCGTTGGGATCTGGATACCAACGTCAACCGCCGCATGGCTTACAACCATTATTTCGCCAAGAAGGCAGCGCCGGCGAAGAAGTCCTGATTTAATAGTGATTCATGCCAGTGCAAACACCATCCGGTTCACCCGGATGGTGTTTTTTTTAGAATGACGACCCTGGTATTCATGGGTAACAAGCTGTAACAACAGATATCGAGTGCCGAGCCATGCAAAAACTCTTGCTGTTCATCGACAAGGTCAGCACCTTCGTCGGCCATGCGTTTTCCTGGCTGATTGTCGCGCTGACGCTACTGATTTCGTGGGAGGTATTCTCACGCTATGCGTTGGACGCGCCCCACGCCTGGGCCTTTGACGGGATGATCATGCTCTATGGCACGCTGTTCATGATGTCCGGCGCCTATACGCTATCGAAGAACGGCCATGTGCGCGGCGACGTGCTTTACGGCTTCTTCGAACCGCGCACCCAGGCGACCCTCGATCTGATCCTGTACTTCCTGTTTTTTATTCCCGGCGTTGTCGCGCTGACCTACGCCGGTTATTACTACGCCGCCGAATCCTGGGCGATCAACGAGCATTCCAATATCACCGCGGACGGTCCCCCTGTTTATCCGTTCAAGACGGTGATCCCGCTTGCAGGCCTGTTCCTGCTGGCGCAGGGGGTGGTCGAGATCGTGCGCTGCATCGTCTGCATCCGCCAGGGTTTCTGGCCCTCGCGCGAAGAGGATGTCGAGGAGGTTGATGTCGATAAGCTGAAGGAAATGGTTCACGCCGAGGATGTTGAGGTTGCCGCAACAGCCGGTCATGGAGCCGCCAAATGAAAATCCGCAAAGAATTGTGGTTCGGTTTCATCATCATGGGGCTGATCGTGCTGCCGGTTGTTTTCTTTACGCCGTGGACCAACCTGACCAATGGCAGCCTGGGTCTGTTGATGCTGGGACTGGTGGTGGTGGCGATCATGCTCGGGTTCCCGACGGCCTTTACGCTGATGGGCATGGGTGTGGCGTTTTCGTGGTTTTTCTACCGCAGCGTCAATCCGGATCTTGCGGTAAGGCAGGTGCTGGATCTGATGGTGCAGCGCGCCTACGGTGTGATGTCCAACGATGTGTTGATCGCCGTGCCTTTGTTCGTGTTCATGGGATATCTGGTTGAACGTGCAGCGCTGATCGAGAAGCTGTTCAAAAGCCTGCATCTGTCGATGGCGCGCGTGCCGGGGTCTCTGGCGGTGGCGACGATTGTCACCTGCGCCATTTTTGCCACTGCCACCGGAATCGTCGGTGCCGTGGTGACGCTGATGGGCTTGCTTGCAATGCCGGCGATGTTGCGCGCGGGTTATAACACCAAGATTGCCGCTGGCGCCATTACCGCCGGCGGGTGTCTGGGCATCCTGATTCCGCCGTCGGTGCTGCTGATTGTTTATGGCGCGACCGCCGGAGTGTCCGTTGTGCAACTGTACGCTGGTGCGTTTTTCCCCGGCATCATGCTGGCAGGCTTGTATGTCGGCTAAGTGATCATTGTGGCCTTGATCAAGCCCGAGTGGATGCCGGCGCTTCCCGAGAAAGAGCGTTACGTGGCACTGCCGCCGTTTGCGCAGTCGCTGTCGGCCCGCGGCAAGAATGCGCTGCTGGGTCTGGCGCGTGCACTGGCAGGTGCACCGGGTGTGGCGTCGCGCACGGTGCTGGGTCAGTTTTTTATCACGCTGCTGCCTGCGCTGGTGATCAGTTCCGTGCTGCTGTTCGCTTACAACGCGGCGACGACGCCGACCAAGGTGGATAGCACCGCCGGACTGGTGCAGGCCGGCGGCGATGTCGCGGCTGACGTCAAGGAAGAAACCGGTCTGGTTGGCGGTGGCGGTGACAGCACCGGCCTCGCAGAACCACCGGCTGAAGTCTCATCGGACAAACCATCTGAAGGTACTGGATTGCAGGAACCGCCGGCCGATAACGCTACCGAAAAAGCGGCGACGACCGCAGCAGCGCCGGCGGTCGAAGCGCAGTCGGTTGTTGCGCCGCTTGCGGCCGAAACCTTGCCCGTTGCGGAAAGGTTGCCTGTTCCCAACTGGTTCTGGATCATGTTCGGGATCAGCGCGGCTTTTATGCTGCTGATTTACATGTTGTGGACCTGGCAGCGTCTGGAAATCTTCAAGATGTTGCTGGGGTCGTTTTTCCCGTTAGCGGTGCTGATCCTTGCCGTGCTGGGTTCAATCGTCATGGGCTTTGCAACGCCGACGGAGGCTGCTGCGGTGGGGGCATTCGGTGGTTTTCTGCTGGCAGCTGCCTACCGTTTCATTGCGCATTACCGCGGCAACCCGGGTTTTGCTGCAGTCAGTACTACGGCCTGTGAGCTCGGTAACATCCTGAAGGAGTCGTCGTTCCTGACCGCCAAAACCAGTGCGATGGTGTGCTGGCTGTTCGTGGGTTCGGCCATTTTCTCGGCCGCCTTTGCGCTGCTCGGCGGCCAGGAAATCATTGAGAAGTGGGTGTTGTCCCTCGGTCTGACGCCGCTGCAGTTCATGCTGCTCGCGCAATGCATTATTTTCATTCTGGGCTGGCCGCTGGAATGGACCGAGATCATTGTCATTTTCATGCCGATCTTCATCCCGCTGCTGCCCAAGTTCGGCATTGACCCGCTGTTCTTTGGCTTGCTGGTGGCGCTGAACCTGCAGACCGCGTTCCTGTCGCCGCCGGTGGCAATGGCGGCTTTTTACCTGAAAGGCGTGGCGCCAAAACACGTGACGCTGAACCAGATCTTCCTCGGGATGATGCCGTTCATGGTGATTCAGGTGATTGCACTGGCGCTGTTGTACATATTCCCCGGCATCGGTCTGTGGCTGCCACAGACGCTGTACAAGTAAACGTGGCGATGCGCGGTGCCTGAACGCGCTGCATCCTCCGGGGGCGAGTTGCACGCCCTCGGCGCCAGCGCCCTCGCCGAGGGTATCCGCAACGGCGCGTTCAGCGCCGAAGCCGTGGTGCGCAGTTGTCTCGAGCGGATCGCGCAGGTCGATGGCACGGTGCAGGCCTGGGCCTTTCTCGATCCCGAACTGGCGCAGAAACAGGCACGTGCTGCTGATCAGCTCCAAGCCTCGGGCGCGCCGCTGGGCGCGCTGCATGGCGTGCCGGTGGGCATCAAGGACATCATAGACACCGTGGACATGCCGACCGAAAACGGCACGGTGCTGCACGCCGGCCGGCGTCCGGCGAAGGATGCGGTGGTCGTTGCGCGCCTGCGCGCGGCTGGTGCGATCATCATGGGCAAGACGGTCACCACCGAACTGGCGACATACTCGCCCGGCAAGACACGCAATCCGCACCACCCGGAACATACGCCCGGCGGATCGTCGAGCGGTTCGGCGGCCGCGGTCGCTGCGCACATGGTGCCGCTTGCAGTCGGCACCCAGACCAACGGTTCGGTGATCCGGCCTGCGGCATTCTGCGGCGTGGTCGGTTTCAAGCCGACTTACGGGCTGATCAACTGCGAGGGCGTACTACGCCAGTCGCCGGCACTGGATCAGATCGGTGTGTTCGCGCGATCGCCCGAGGACGCCGCGCTGCTGGCGGAGAACCTGTGCGACGCTGCGGCGTTGCCGCGCTGGCTCGAAGAGGCGAGGGCAGCACAGCCGCGACTGCCGCGTATTGCGTTCGTCAAAACATCGATCTGGAACCGCACCGCGTTTGATGCGCGTGAAGCCCTGGCCGGACTGGCCGCCCGCTTGAGCGGAACTTTGATCGAAGTGGAAATGCCGGAGGCGGCCGCCGGGACCTGGGACTGGCAGCGCACGGTGATGGAAGCCGAGATCGCGGCCAATTACGACAGCGAATGGCAGCAGGGGCGGGACCGCCTGTCCGAATCGCTGCGCAGCCAGATCGAGCGTGGGCGCGCAATCACTGCAGTCGACTACCGGTACGCGCTGGAACGTATCGCCGCAGTCAATGCGGCCTTCGAACCGCTGTATGCGGCCTACGACGTGATCATGACGCCTGCGGTTGCCGGCACCGCGCCGCGCGGCCTGGACTCGACCGGAGACCCGGCTTTCTGTACGCTGTGGACCTTTTGCGGCATGCCGGCGCTGACCCTCCCGCTGTTGCGCGGCACCAACGGTTTGCCGCTGGGGGTGCAGCTGGTGGCGCCGCGATACTGCGATGCACAGCTGCTGCGCGCCGCGAGCTGGCTCTGCGACGCTGTTCGCTGATCAACTTCAACCTGATTGATCCGATCTCATGAGTAATCGCAAACCCCGGGTGCTGGTCACCCGCGAAGTGTTCGACGAAACCCTGGACTATCTCCGGCTGCATTGCGAGATTCTCGACAACCAGCGCGACATGCCCTATGCGCCGGAAGCGCTGGGCAAGGCGCTCGCCGATTGCGACGGCTTGCTGTGCGCACTGACCGACAAGGTCGATGCCGCGCTGCTCGCTGCCGCACCGAAACTGAAAGCGGTAGCCAACATCGCCGTCGGTTACAACAATATCGATGTGCCGGCTTGCACCGCGCGAGGGGTATTGGCGACAAATACCCCGGGTGTTCTCGATGACAGCACTGCCGATCTGGCGTGGACGCTGATGCTGGGCGCGGCGCGCAGGATCACCGAGGTCGAGCGCCGCATCCGCAGCGGCGAGTGGACCGGTTGGCGGCTGAAGCAGTGGCTGGGTGTTGACGTGCATCACGCGACGCTGGGCATCATCGGCATGGGTCGCATCGGTCAGGCGATTGCGCGCCGCGCTTGCGGTTTTGACATGAAGGTGATTTATCACAACCGCAAACGCATCGCGCCCGAGATCGAACACAAATGCAACGCGGCTTATGTTGCTTTTGACGAACTGCTGGCGCAGTCGGATTTCATCGTGTTGCAGGTGCCGTATTCGCCGCAGACCCACCACCTGATCGGCGCCGCACAACTGGCTAAAATGAAACCGTCTGCGATCCTGATCAATTCGACGCGCGGTGGTGTTGTTGATGACGCGGCGCTGATTGCGGCATTAAAAAGCGGCGCTATCCGTGGAGCCGGGCTCGATGTGTTCGAGAACGAGCCGCAACTGCATCCGGAGTTTCTCAAGCTCGATAACGTGGTGCTGGCGCCGCATGTCGGCAGTTCCACCGAGGCCACGCGCAAGGCGATGGCGATGCTCGCTGCACACAATCTGGTGGCCGCGCTGCAGGGTGCGGTGCCGCCGAATCTGATTAATCCAGAAGTCCGGGGTTGATTATAGCTAATTGTTTTTATTGAGTATTTTATAATTCGATTGTGCGGCGGGTTGTGCCCCGCAGCCTGAAGCCCTTCGCCCATGAATTACCTCTCCCAACTCGTCGACCTGATGGTGCAGGTCATGCTGCCGCTGTCGCTGCTGGTCGGCGCCGGTGCGCTGTGGCCGCGTTTTTTCGGAGACACCCAGGTCGAAGTGATGCGCACCAGCCTGAACCGGATGGTGATGTACTTGTTTTATCCCTGCATCCTGTTCGCAGTGGCGTCGACCACGCCGATCAACCGTGATCTGCTGTCGGTGCCGCTGCTGGTGGGCCTGGCTTCGTTGGTGTCCGGCGCTGTTCTTTATGTGCTGCTCTATCGTCTGCCGCTGTGGCGGCACCTGACCGATCAGACCCGCGCGGCACTGATGCTCGGCGGCATGTTCGGCAACACCTTCAACATCGGTGTGCCGGTGCTGGTGTTTTTTTTCGGTGCCGAAGCGATGCGCTATGCGGTGTTCAACGACATGCTGATGACGATGCCTTTGGTGTGGACGCTGGGGGTGTGGATTGCCACGCGGCTGGGTTCGCATGACCGCAATGCGGCGCAGCCGTCAGTCATTGGCGTGATGCTGACGATGCCGCCGATCTGGGCTTTCCTGCTCGGCACGGCCTGCCAGCAGCTGAATCTGACTTACGAGCCGCTGGTGAACGCATCGCGCTTCATCGGCCAGGCGACCATCCCGGTGATCATTTTTGTGCTGGGCATGACCATCCCCTGGCGCAACCTGGTGCCGCGCGGCGAGATTCTCACCGTGGTTGGCATCAAGCTGCTGCTGACGCCGTTCATCGTCTGGCTGATCGCGCCGCTGATTTATTCGCGCATGGGCGAAGCGCAGTACGCCGCGGTGGTCGAAGGCACCACGCCGGCAATGATGACGGCATTGCTGCTGGCCGATCGCTTCAAGCTGGATTCCGGTGCGGCGGCTTTGCTCATCGGCTGGAGTACCATACTGTTCTGGCTGACCCTGCCGCTGATCATGGCGTTTGGCTGGGTGGGCAGGTAAGGCATAAAAGGGGAACTGATTTGAAAGTCGGATTTATCGGATTGGGCGCGATGGGGCGCCATATGGCGCAGCATCTGCAAAAAGGCGGTCATCAACTGGGCGTGTGGTCGCGTCGTGCGGAAAGCGCCGCACCGCTGGTGGCCATCGGTGCCACGCGTCATGACACGCCGGCGGCACTCGCCGCTGCATCGGATGTGGTGTTCACGATGGTGACCGCATCCAGTGATTTCGAACAGGTGGTACTCGGCGCCAGCGGCATTCTCCACGGCGCAAAACCTGGTCTCGTGCTGGTCGACATGGAAACCATATCGCCAGCGGTGGCGCGTGCGGTGGCGCAACAACTCGCGGTGAAAAGTGTCGAGATGCTTGATGCGCCGGTTTCCGGCGGGCCGATGGGTGCGGAGCAGGCGACGCTGTCGATCATGGTGGGTGGCAAGCCCGAGGTGTTTGAACGCATCAAGCCGCTGTTCGAGTGCATGGGCAAGACCATCACCCGCGTCGGCGACATCGGCGCCGGGCAAGTGACCAAGGCCTGCAATCAGTTGGCCCTGCTGGTGGCAGCGCAGGGTGTCGCGGAGTCACTGCATCTGGCGGCGCGACTAGGTGCCGATCCCGCAAAGGTGCGCGAAGTGTTGATGGGCGGCGTTGCCGCCAGCCGTGTCATGGAGTTGTTCGGCAAACGCATGGTCGAGCGTAATTTCGACAACGGCATCGACACCCGTCTTTATCACAAGGATCTCGGCATCATCCTTGGCCTGGCGCATGAGGCCGGGCTGGCCACGCCCGGCGGCGCGCTGGTGATGCAGCAGATCAATGCATTGATGGGCCAGGGCCGCGGTCGCGATGACCTTGCCGCGCTGATCACCGTGCTCGAAAAGATGTCGACGCGGGATTGAACTTCAACGACGGGTTTTACAGGATAAACAAGATGAGCAGGATCAAGAACACCGGAGAAGTAGCATGAGCTTCACCCAGCCCGAACCCGCCACGCCGCGGCTGACCCGTTCCGAACTCGCCGTGCCCGGCGTCAATCCGGCGTTGTTTGAGAAAGCCGCGAAATCGGCGGCGGACGTGATCTTTCTGGATCTAGAAGATGCAGTCGCGCCTGACGACAAGCCGCAGGCGCGCAAGAATGTCATAGCCGCACTGAACGACGTGGGCTGGGGCAAAAAGGTCATGGCGGTGCGCATCAACGGCCTCGACACTCATTACATGTATCGCGACGTAATCGATCTTGTGGAAAACTGTCCGCGGCTCGACATGCTGGTGGTGCCCAAGGTGGGTGTGCCGGCAGATCTCTATGCCATCGACATGCTGGTGACGCAGATCGAGCAGGCGCAGGGACGGACCAAGCGTATCGGTTTTGAGGCGTTGATCGAA
>CAIZLW010000050.1 GCA_903933915.1 uncultured beta proteobacterium
GTGACGGTGATGCCGCCGACCGCGACCGGAATACCCCAGAAAATCAGCTGCGTCAGGCGCGCTTCCGGGGCAAAGGTCAGCGCCGCTGCCATCGCGCCGTAAAACGGCGACCATGCTGCGCCGACGATGAAGGCCTGCGACAGGCCCATCGCCTGCTCCATGGTCAGCTTGCTCCGTGCACTCAGACGGTCGGCAAAAATCGCCACCGCCGAAAAATTGATCACCGCGCCGAACAGGTGCACGCCGATCATGGTCTTGAACAATGCGCTGCGCCCGCTTTGCAGCGGCTCGGCATCCGCGTCATTGCTAACAGCGATCAATTGCAAAAAGGAGACGGCAATCAGCATGCCGGCGAGCGGCACATTCTGCGTCAGCGACATTTCGATCAGCCCGCCAACGCCGCGCGTCATGCTCCACGCAATACCCAGGACACCGAGTCCCGAAAGGACCAGCACCATGACGAGCTGCTGTCGCGGCAGTTGCGGCAATAACAGCAGACAGGCGGCCCAGGCGATAACGCCGGTCACCCATGCCGGATAGCCGGGCAGCCAGACTGCGGCCACAACCAGAATGACCACGGCCAGATAAAGCCAGGCCGCGAGCACTTTGCGCAGCAGAAGCGGATTGTTCAACGATGACCTTCAGGGCGCCGGCGGGAAAACCCGCCGGCGATTTATTACTTAGAGCACGCCGGAAAGGCCGCCGTCGACATTGATGCAGCAGCCGGTGACATAACTCGCCGCATCGGAAGCGAGGAATGCGATCACATTAGCCACTTCCTCCGATTCACCCATGCGCTTCATCGGCACGGTCTTGCCGGTGTCGGCGTAATGCTGCTCGACTGTCTTGTTGTTGCGGGCAGCGCCACGCTCCTGCTGCTTCGACTTGATCTTGCCGACCGCCACGACGTTGACCAGGATGTTGTCCGGGGCGAGCTCCTTGGACAGACCCTTGGCCAGGGCCAGACCGGCCGCACGGCTGACCGTGGTCGGGAACATCCCCGCACCGGGCTGTTTGGCGCCGACCATGTTCAGGTTGATGATGCGGCCACCGCCGACTTTTTTCATGTGCGGAACCGCTGCGCGCGTGGTGCGCACCTGGGCCATCACCTTGATTTCCATGTCCAGATTCCAGAAATCATCATCGACCTTGTCGAAAGCAACCTGTCCGGAACCGCCGGCATTGTTGACGACGATATCGAGGCGACCGAAGTGTTTCGCAGCATCCTCAATGAAACGCTCCATATCGCCCTGCTTGGAGGCGTCGGCGACAACACCCAGCACATCACCGCCCTGCTTTTTCAGTTCAGCGGCAAATGCCTGAATCAGTTCCGGACGCCGCGCACAGAACGCAACCTTCACGCCCTCCGCCACCAGACGCTCCACAACCGACTTACCGATGCCTTCAGTGCCACCGGTAACGGCTGCCACTTTTCCGCGCAATCCCAATTCCATAGCTACAACTCCTCCTGATGGTTTAAACCTGCCAATAGCACCTTGCCGCAGTGCCGTATCAGCTGCGCACTGCAGCGATCAATCTCCAGCGATGAAAAAACACCGTCTTGCCATCCTGCCTTGCCAATCCGATGCCTGCGCTGCGGCCTTCCTCGGCCAGGGCCTGCGCCACTTCGCGCAGCGATTGTGTCCGCAGCCCGTCGTTGGCAATACCCATCCATTCTTCGAACTCCCGGGATTTATCCCAGGTCGAGCGGTCCAGAATTTCAAAACCCGACGCGGCAACCAGCGCATCCAGCTCGGTCGCCGGGAGCATGCGCAGGTGCGAGGGATCACGCAGGTTTTCGATGGCATTCTGCAGCGCAGCTTCGGCTAAATCCTCGGAAACCACGACATCAACGACCACCAGACGCCCGCCCGTACGCAGCACGCGGGCGACCTCGCGCAGAACAAGACCGGGATCAGCGAAATGATGAATGGCCAGACGGGTCACCACACCGTCAAACGATCCGTCGTCAAAAGGCAGTGCTTCGGCATTGCCGTGTTTGAATTCGACATTGGTCAACCCGGCTTCCGCACAGCGCTTGCGCGCTTTTTCCAGCATCGCCGGTGTGACGTCGAATCCGACCGCCTTCTTCGCCCCCTTGGCAACGGCGGCAGTCACCACACCCGGACCGCAGGCGAGATCAAGGATCACGCCCTTTGCGGCTTCACCAAGCGCCTCACGAAACCGGTCTTCCACACGGTCATCTGCCTTCGGCGCATAGGCATCGAATGTTTGGGCCTGCCGGGTAAATTCTTCTTCGACGCGCTTGATGTGTTCCATGGGAGGGCTTGCGTGTATTGGACTGTAATGGCCGGCAATCAGCAAAATATTGTAACCTGATTGCCCTTCGACAACGCCCGACTTTCACTGCCGAAACACCATGATCATCGCCATTCCCGACGACTACCATAATCTGGTCCGCACGCTGGACTGCATCAAGCTGCTGGAAGGCCACGAGCTCCGCATCTACAACGACGCTGCGCCGCCCGCCGCACTCCTCGTGCGCAACCTGCGCGACGCCGAGATCATCATTCCGATCCGCGAACGCAGCCGCTTTACGCGAGACATCATCAGCCAGTTGCCGAAACTGAAACTGTTCAGCCAGACCGGCCGCAGTTGCCATCACATCGACCTGGAAACCTGCAATGAACAGGGCGTCGCCGTCGCCGCCGGAAGTCATGCCTCCCCCTATACCGTCGCCGAACAGACCTGGGCGATGATCCTCGGCAGCCTGCGCGAAATTCCGGCAGAAACCGCACTGATGAAACGCGGAGGCTGGCGCAACCGTTTCAGCACCGGCCTCAAAGGCCGCACGCTGGGCGTATTCGGACTCGGCACTATCGGCGCTCTGGTTGCTGCGACCGGAGCGAGCTTCGGCATGCGCGTACTGGTCTGGGGACGCGAAAGTTCATTGAACGCAGCCCGCGCAGCCGGCTACGACACCGCAGCCAGCCAGGAAGAACTGTTTGGGCAATCTGACGTACTGACGCTGATGGTGCGCCTGACCAAAGAGACCCGCGGCATCGTCACCGCGGCACACCTCGCACGCATGAAACCGACGGCGCTACTGGTCAACACCGCACGCGCCGAACTGGTTGCAGCGGGCGCACTGGAGACGGCTTTGAGAAATGGCCGACCGGGATACGCTGCTGTTGACGTCTATGAAAACGAGCCGGTGCTTGATGGCAAACATCCGCTGCTGGAACTGGATAATGCGCTGTGCACCGCGCACAGCGCCTGGCTGGAACGCGATACCTATGAGCTGTATTTCGGCGAGGCCTTCGCCAACGCCGCGGCTTTTGCTTCAGGACAGCCGTTGCGACTGGTCAATACACCGATCCATCGCTGAAAAAGCCTTTTCAGCGCATCGCATCACCTTCAACTGCGGCATCCGGTAATCACCCCAAACGCCAGAGGTCTGCATCGCAGACGGCCAAGCCGTTGCGCTCAAGACGTATCAGTGATGCATGAAGGGAACGCATCGCGACATTATGGATACGCGGCGGCACATCGTCGTAGGCATGTATCACCAGTTGCTCCAGTGTGGCCGGTCCGACGCGCTCCAGTGCGCCGCGAACCTTTTCTTCGCGCTTCATCCGGTGTGCAATGAGCCGA
>CAIZLW010000051.1 GCA_903933915.1 uncultured beta proteobacterium
CGCCAGCGCCGGCAATGACCCGTCATCAGCCAAAGACACCGGTGACGGATTCCTGATGAAAGCAGGCTACACACTGGTTACCAGCGGTTGGCAGGGCGACATCATTGCCGGTGGCGGACGTGTCGCCGGGCAGTTCCCCGTGCCTGTTGAGCCAGACGGCAAACCGGTCAGCAAACTCATTACCGCAGAATACATTGTTACCCAGTCGACCCACACGCTCAGCCTCGGTAATGAAGGCGGACGAGCGGAGGCTCGCCCCCATGCGGCCGTCGCTGAACGCATGGGCGACGCGCGGCTGATGCGTCGCAAAGGTCCGTTGGCCGCACGCGAAGCGATTCCCAATAGTGAGTGGTCGTTCGGTCGTTGCCCGGACGGCAAAAGCGTCTCGCCCAGCGACAGCCATCTTTGTTATCCCGCCGGGTTTTCCACCGACTATGTTTACGAACTGGTTTATGTGGCACGCGACCCGGTGGTCATGGGCATCGCATTTGCCGCGGTCCGTGATCTGGTGTCGTTCCTGCGCTACGACCGCACAGCCGGCAATCCACTGACCCGCGGCGCCGCGGCCGGCGAGGATCCGGCACGCTACGCCCTCGGCTTCGGTCGCTCACAAAGCGGCCGCTTCATCAAAGACCTGGTCAATGAAGGCTTCAATCTCGACAACCGCAAACGCCAGGTATTCGACGGCATCCTGCCGCTGATCTCCGGCTCGCGCCTCACCTTGACCAATATGGAATTCGCCACACCCGGACGAGTACCGTCGACACTTACCCAGCATTACTACCGCGGCGACCAATTCCCCTTTACATACGCAACACTGACCGATCCGGTTACCGGCAAGCGCGGCGGCTGGCTGGAACGTTGCGCAGCGCAGGGCGCCTGCCCCAAGGTGTTTCACATGGATTCGGGCACCGAAGCTTGGGGCGCACGCAATTCGCTGGTGATTTCCGATGCATCGGGCAAAACCGCCCTGCCGGTACCGGATAACGTCCGACTCTATTATTTCGCGGGCACACAACACGGACCATCCGGAAAAGCAGCGCCCTCGCAGCTTTGCAAGAACCTCTCCAATCCGAACCCCTACCGTGAAGGACTACGGGCGCTGCTGGTGGCGATGCAGACCTGGGTCGAGCGTGACGTTGCCCCGCCACCTTCGCGGTTTCCGCGCGTATCGGACGGCACTTTGGTACGGCCAGCAGCGCTCAGCTTCCCGAATATTCCAGGCGCTCCGGTATTCGACCGCCTCGGCGACCACTACGTGAAAAACTTTGATGTACAGCCGCCCGTTCATGTGCGCGACAAGCGTTACACCGTATTGGTGCCCAAAGTGGATGCTGATGGCAACGACATCGGCGGCATCCAGTCGACTACCCGCCAGGTCCCGCTGGGCACCTACACCGGATGGAATCTGCGCAAAGCGGGCTCGATGGAAGATGAATTCTGTGACCTGACCGGCTCGTTCATCCCTTTCGCAAAGTCCGCGGCAGAACGCGGCGGTGATCCGCGACCATCACTGCAGGAACGTTATGGCGACAAGAACACCTACGTGTATCGTGTAAAAGCCGCAGCCGCTAAACTGGTTGGCGAACGTTTTCTGCTGCCGGAAGATGCCGCCCGGCTGACTGCCGACGCAGAACGTACCGAACTCGGATTCTGAAACCCATGCCCAACATTCCCATGCTTAATGCCCACGGCTGCACCATGCCGCAGATCGGCTTCGGCACTTCCCAACTCGGCGACTGCGGCGATCTCGTCGCGACGGCACTGAAACTCGGCTACCGCCATATCGACACCGCTTGGAAATACGGCTCCGAAAAAGGCGTCGGCGCCGGCATCCGCGCCGCCGGCGTGCCGCGCAGTGAAATCTTCCTCGTCACCAAGGTCTCGCACGAGTATCTGCGTGCCGATGCGTTCGCGCGGTCCGTTGAAGAAAGCCTGAAAAACCTGCAGGTCGATTACGTCGACATGCTGCATGTGCACTGGCCGAGCGTGGACAAGGTGCCGCTGGCCGAAACCATGGGCGCACTAGCCAAGGCCAAACGCGACGGCCTGACCCGTCATATCGGCGTCGCCAATTTCAACATCACGCTGCTCGAAGAAGCGCGAAGCGTCTGCGCTGAACCGCTGGCCACGCTGCAGGCCGAATACCACCCCTACCTCGACCAGTCGAAGGTGCTCGACTACTGCCGCCGCCACGGTATGATCTTCACCGCCTACTGTCCGCTGGCCCGCGGCCGCCTGTTCAACGACCCGGTGCTCACCGCCATTGCCCAGGCCCGCGGCAAAACCATCGCCCAGATCGTCCTGCGCTGGCTGGTGCAGCAGGGCAACGTCGTCCCGATCCCGCGCTCGTCCAACCCGGAACGCATCGCGCAGAATCTCGACATCTGGAATTTCGCGCTCACCGCCGAAGAAATGCAGCGTATCCATGGACTCGCCAGACCGGACGGCCGGATTGCCAACCCTGCCGGACGAGCCCCCGCTTGGGATTAAAATAGCGGCAGCATCAACACACCGATATCGGAGACCTTGCAATGAACACTCAATCCATCAAGGCAGTTCTCAGCGCTGCCGCAATTGCCGCCTCATTCGGCTTCGCGGCCGGCGCCGCCGCCCAGGGCGCGGCATTCCCCACCAAGAACATGGTGATGATCGTGCCTTACACCCCGGCCGGATCGGCCGATGCGATGAGCCGCGCCATTGCCACGCGGCTCGGCACCGCACTCGGCCGCAACATCGTGGTCGACAACCGTCCCGGCGCCAGCGGCATGATCGGCACCGAAATGGTGGCCAAGGCCGATCCGGACGGCCACACCCTGCTCGGTCACACCTCGTCGTACCCGGCCACCGCCGCGGTTCGCGCGAAACTGCCTTTTGACCCGGCCCGCTCGATCATCCCCGTCGGCATGACCGCGCGCGCGCCAATGCTGTTCGCGATCCACCCGTCGGTGCCGGCGAAAAACATCAAGGAACTGGTCACACTGGTGAAGAGAGACCCGAAGAAGTATTTCCTCAACTACGGCTCCTCGGGCACCGGCGGCAACAACCACTTCTCCGGCGCGCTGTTTGCTTCTGCTGCCGGCATCAAAATGCAGCACATCCCGTACAAGGGCATCTCGCTCGCCGTTACCGCTCTCGCTTCCGGCGAAGTCGAAATCGTCATCGCCAGTTCGTCGGCCCTGCTGCCGCAGCGCGATTCCGGCCGCATCCGCATCCTCGGTGTCACCAGTGCCGAAAAGTCCCCGCTGTTCCCGGATCTGCCGACGGTCGCCTCGCAGGGCGTCCCCGGTTACGAATACGAACTGTGGTGGGGTACGTTCGCGCCTGCAGGCATGTCACAGGAACGGATCGGCTACCTCTATTCGCTGATCAACAAAATCGTCACCAGCGCCGACATGAAGAAATTCCTGGACACGCAGGGCGCCGAACCGTGGCTGCTGCCGATGGCGCAGCTGCCGGAACTGCTGCCCAAGGAAATTGAGCGCTACAAAAAAGCCGCCCAGCTCGCCGGCATCGAACCGCAATAAGCGATTCCGGAAGCCCAAAGACATCCCGTCGGCGCAAAGCCGGCGGGATTTTTTTATGCGGCAGTCAGCTTGCCCGTCTGGTAGTCACGCACCGCCTGCTCGAGTTCGGCCGGCGTGTTCATCACGAACGGACCATACTGCGCTACCGGTTCATTCAAAGGCCGTCCGGCCAGCAGAATGAACCGCGCGCCCTTACCTGCCGCGACCACCGTCACCGCATCGCCGCCGGACAACACGCCGGCACTGCGCCGGGGTAACGCGCGCGGCGACTCGGTGCCGACACTGACATCGCCCTCATAGACGTAAATAAACGCGTTGTGGGCGGCCGGCAGTTCATGCTCGAAGCGGCCGTTTGCAGGCAGTTCCACATCAAAATAAAGCGGCTCCGTGCTGAGGCCCTGGATCGGCCCCGGTGTCGCATCCGCTGGGGTCCGCAGTGTCCCGGCAATCACCCTGGCTCGTCCGCCGCCAGGCAAATCCACCACCGGAATCGTTGCCGCCGGAATGTCGCGATAACCCGCTGGTTTCATTTTTTCTGTTGCCGGCAGATTGATCCACAACTGAAAACCGCGCATGCGCCCTTCGGTCTGCTGCGGCATTTCCGAATGGATGATGCCGCGGCCCGCGGTCATCCACTGCACATCGCCGCTTTTGAGGTCGCCGCGATTGCCGAGATGGTCTTCATGCAGCATGTGACCATCGAGCATATAGGTCACGGTTTCAAAGCCGCGGTGCGGATGACTGGGAAAACCGGCGATGTAATCGTCGGGGTTTTCCGTGCCGAACTCGTCGAGCATCAGAAAGGGATCGAGCCGCGCCTGCGGCGACTGGCCGATGCTCCGGCGCAGTTTGACGCCGGCGCCATCCGAGGCCGCCTGTGAGGGAATAACACGCTGCAGCGTCCGTGCATTCATGACGTCACCCGATTGAAAAAATTTATACAGTGGCCACCGGCGTTACCGGCGAACCCGCCGCACCCGGCATGCGCAGTGGCGGCGCCGTCAGCAGGAAACGGCTGCGCTTGTTCTGGCGCAGCCACGCCGCCAGCTCGGTGAAATACCACAGCTCGCCGAGATGGATGCCCAGTTTGACAAGGCAATGCTCATGTAGCGGTAACTGCGGACCGCGGTGCGGCATGCGCGGATCGATGCCCAGCGTACCGGAACGCTCGACGGCAAGATTGTCGGCGGCGATTGCGGCGACACCGGTATCGGAGATCCATTCCAGCAGGCGTTTGTCATGACCGTCGAGCACCGCGCACTGCATTTTGATCGAATTGTCGAGTTTGCCGTTGGCGTCGCGGATCAATTGGCCCAGCCCCGTATGCAGGCAAAGAATGTCGCCCTGCTCCACCGTGATCGCGTCTTCCTGCATCACTTTTTCGAGCATTTCGTAAGTGATGTCGGTCCGCGCATCGCCGAAATGGTGCCGGAGATCGATCAGTACCGCGCGGCCCTGCACGCCGGTCTCCGCCATTGCCGCCACCGACAATGCCCGGGCACCGGTTTCACCATAAAGACCGCGCCCCTGTTCATCGACGAGGTGGAAGCCGTTGTAAGACACCTTCTCCGCCACACCGTCGCCATCGGCATCAAAATGCGTGCCCTTGTGCGCGAAGCCGTCCCAGTGCGTCGAATACTGCGAGTACAGAAATATCGCCTCGTCGGAACCGACATCGGTAAAACGCGGATTGGTCTCACCCATGTCGAGGTTGAAATAAACCTTACCCTCGCGGATCACCGGATGAAACTGCGGCGGCTTGCGGAACGGGTTGAGCACGCTGCCGCCGGGCTTGTCGAGCGGATGCGACAGGCAGAACACTTCGCCAGCCTGGACTTCCTTCAATGCCGCAAGCCGGCGCGCCGGCGTCAGCAGGTTCAGCCGTCCGCGCTGGTCATCATCGCCGAACTCGCCCCAGTTCGAACCTTCGGGACGCTGCTTCCACCGTCTCGCCATGCCTGCCTCCGTCGGATTGACGCGCGTATTACTCGAGCGTGATGTTCGCCGCCTTGACCACTTTCGCCCACTTGGCGATTTCGGCTTTCAGCCACACCGCAAATTCCTGCGGCGAGTTGCCGACCGGCACGCCACCCTCGCTGTCGAAGCGTTTGCGCACCTCCGGCAATTTCACAATGGCAACGATCTCGCGGTTGAGCAGGCGAATGACCGGCTCCGGCGTTCCCCGCGGCACAAAAATGCCCTGCCAGGTGCCGGACTGAAACCCCTTCAATCCTGTTTCGGAAATCGTCGGCAGATCGGGAAACAGTGGCGAGCGCTCAAGGCTGGTCACCGCCACACCGCGCAGCTTGCCGGCACGGGTATGCGGCATCACCGACGGCATGGTTGCGAACACCACCTGGATGCGCCCGGACAACAGATCAAGGATTGAACCCGAAGCGCCCTTGTATGGCACATGGGTCATTCTGGTTTTCGCCATCAGGTTGAACAGCTCGCCGGCCAGATGCGGACCGCCGCCGTTGCCGGAGGAGCCGAAATTCAGCTCACCCGGTTTGGCCTGCGCCAGCTTGATCAGGTCCTGCACCGTGTTCACCGGCAGTGACGGATTGACCACCAGGATCTGCGAAGCGGTTGAAGCCAGCGTGATCGGCGCCAGGTCGCGCTCCGAGTCATAGGGCAGTTTTTTGTACAGGCTCGGATTGACGCCAAAGGAACTGCCGACCAGCAGCATGGTGTAACCGTCGGGCGCTGCGCGCGCCACCAGCTCCGCCGCCAGCACACCGCCACCACCGCCCCCACGGTTATCGACGACAAACTGCTGGCCGAGCTGTTTGGTCAGTTCACCCGCAACCATGCGTGCCACGAAGTCGGCGTTGCCACCGGCCGATTGCGCAACAATCAATCGCACCGGTCGCGTCGGATACGCGCCGGTGCGCGCATCGGCAGCCGCAGCAACGCCGCCAGCGGTCGCAATCACGGTTGCGGCAACCGCCATCGCCAACCGGCGCACGCCGTAGTTGATCAATGCGGCCACGATCAGCGCCCCTTGAACACCGGCTTGCGTTTTTCCATGAACGCGCGCCGGCCTTCGATGAAATCCTCGCTCGCACCACAATCCTTGACCAGCTGATCACACAAGGCGTTGTCACGATCAGCGGGATCCTTCATCAGCTCGTCGACCACGCGTTTCGCGGTCAG
>CAIZLW010000052.1 GCA_903933915.1 uncultured beta proteobacterium
ACGACGCCGGCGCCGACGGTCCGGCCACCCTCGCGGATGGCGAAACGCAGACCCTCTTCCATCGCGATGGGCTGAATCAGCGCCACCGTGATCGAAATGTTGTCTCCAGGCATCACCATCTCCGTGCCCTGCGGCAACTCGATCGAGCCCGTCACGTCAGTGGTCCGGAAATAGAACTGCGGACGATAACCGTTGAAGAACGGCGTATGACGACCGCCCTCGTCCTTCGACAGCACGTAAATCTCTGCCGCAAACTTGGTGTGCGGCGTGATCGAGCCCGGCTTCGCCAGCACCTGACCGCGCTCCACCTCTTCACGCTTCGTGCCGCGCAGCAGGATACCCACGTTGTCGCCAGCCTGCCCCTGATCCAGCAGCTTGCGGAACATCTCCACACCCGTGCACACCGTCTTCAGCGTCGGCTTCAAGCCCACGATTTCAATCTCTTCGCCCACCTTGACGATTCCGCGCTCGACACGACCCGTCACCACGGTGCCGCGACCCGAGATCGAGAACACGTCTTCCACCGGCATCAGGAACGCACCGTCCAGCGCGCGCTTCGGCTGCGGAATGTAGGTGTCCAACGCTTCCGCCAACTTCAGGATCGCGACTTCACCCAGCTCGCCCTTGTCGCCTTCCAGCGCCTTCAGGGCCGAGCCGATGATGATCGGCGTGTCGTCGCCAGGAAACTCATACTTGGAGAGCAGCTCGCGCACTTCCATCTCCACCAGCTCCAGCAGCTCCTTGTCATCAACCATGTCCGCTTTGTTCATGAACACGATGATGTAAGGCACGCCCACCTGGCGCGCCAGCAGAATGTGCTCGCGCGTCTGCGGCATCGGGCCGTCAGCGGCCGATACCACCAGGATCGCACCGTCCATCTGCGCCGCACCCGTGATCATGTTCTTCACGTAGTCAGCATGGCCCGGGCAGTCCACGTGTGCATAGTGGCGGTTCGCCGTCTCATACTCCACGTGCGCCGTGTTGATCGTAATGCCGCGTGCCTTCTCTTCCGGTGCCGCGTCAATCTGGTCGTAGGCTTTCGCCTCACCACCAAACTTCGCCGATAGAACCGTCGTGATCGCCGCCGTCAGCGTCGTCTTGCCGTGATCCACGTGACCGATCGTCCCCACGTTCACGTGCGGCTTCGTACGCTCAAATTTGCCTTTGGCCATGATGGTGTCCCTTATTTCTTCTCGTCTTTGCCCGACTGCTTGTTGATGATCTCGTCTGCGATGTTGCGCGGCGCTTCGGAGTAATGCTTGAATTCCATCGTGTAGGTCGCGCGACCCTGCGACAGCGAACGCAGCGTGGTCGAATAACCGAACATTTCTTTTAGCGGAACCTCGGCCTTCAGCGACTTGCCACCGCCGCCGGGGATGTCATCCATGCCCTGGATCACGCCGCGCCGCGAGCTAAGATCGCCCATGACGTTGCCGGTGAAGTCCTCCGGGGTCTCCACTTCGACCGCCATAATCGGCTCGAGTAGTGCCGGGTTTGCGCGACGCAGGCCTTCCTTGAATGCCATCAGGCCGGCCATCTTGAAAGCGTTTTCGTTCGAATCCACCTCGTGGTACGAACCGTCGAACAGCGTGACCTTGACGTCGACCACCGGGAAACCGGCGAGCACGCCTGCAGGCAGCGCTTCCAGGATGCCTTTTTGCACTGCCGGAATGTATTCGCGGGGAACCGAGCCACCCTTGATGGCGTCGACAAACTCATAACCCTTGCCGGTCTCGTTCGGCTCGACTTTCAGCCAGACGTGGCCGTACTGGCCGCGACCGCCGGACTGCTTGACGAACTTGCCTTCAACCTTGTCGCAGATCTTGCGTATCGTTTCGCGGTATGCAACCTGCGGCGCGCCAACGTTGGCTTCCACGCTGAACTCGCGCTTCATGCGGTCAACGATGATCTCGAGATGCAGTTCGCCCATGCCGGAGATGATGGTCTGGCCAGACTCTTCGTCAGTGCGCACACGGAACGACGGGTCTTCCTGCGCCAGACGGCTCAGCGCGATGCCCATCTTTTCCTGGTCGGCCTTAGTTTTCGGCTCGACGGCAACGTGAATCACCGGCTCCGGGAAAATCATCCGCTCAAGCGTGATGATCTTCGACGGATCGCACAGCGTATCGCCCGTTATCACATCCTTCAGACCGACAGCGGCGGCGATATCGCCCGCATGAATTTCCTTGATCTCTTCGCGCTGGTTGGCATGCATCAGCAGAATGCGGCCGATCCGCTCCTTGCGCTGCTTCACCGCGTTGTAAATGGTATCGCCTGAACTCAGCGTACCCGAGTAGACGCGAATGAACGTCAACTGGCCGACAAACGGGTCGGTCATGATCTTGAATGCGAGTGCCGAGAACGGCTCGCTGTCGTCAGCCTTGCGCCAACCTTCCTTCTCGTTTTCGAGAATGCCCCTGACCGGAGGAATGTCCACCGGCGACGGCAAATAGTCGATCACGGCGTCCAGCATTGCCTGCACGCCTTTGTTCTTGAACGCGGAACCGCACAGCATCGGCACGATCTCGCCAGCGATCGTACGCCGACGCAGACCATCCTTCAGTTCCTCTTCCGTGAGACTGCCGGCTTCGAGGTACTTGTTCATCAATTCTTCGTTGGCCTCGGCGGCCACTTCAACCAGCTTGCCGTGCCATTCGTCGGCAACTTCCTTGAGCTCGGCCGGAATATCCTTGTACTCGAATTTGATGCCCTGGGACTCATCGTCCCAGACCACGGCCTTCATCTTCACCAGGTCGATCACGCCGACGAAATTTTCCTCGGCGCCGATCGGCACCTGGATGGGCACCGGGTTGGCCTTCAGTCGCGACTTCATCTGCTCGTACACGCGGAAGTAGTTCGCACCGGTACGATCCATCTTGTTGACGAACGCGAGACGCGGCACTCCGTATTTGTTGGCCTGACGCCACACCGTTTCTGACTGCGGTTGCACGCCGCCTACAGCGCAATACACCATGCAGGCGCCGTCGAGCACGCGCATCGAACGTTCCACCTCAATGGTGAAGTCGACGTGACCCGGGGTATCAATAATGTTGACGCGATGCTCGGCGTAGTTCGCGGCCATTCCACGCCAGTAACAGGTCGTCGCGGCCGAAGTAATGGTGATACCGCGCTCCTGCTCCTGCTCCATCCAGTCCATGGTGGCGGCGCCGTCATGCACTTCGCCAATCTTGTGATTGACGCCGGTGTAGAACAACACACGTTCCGTAGTCGTGGTTTTACCCGCGTCAATGTGCGCGGAAATACCGATGTTCCGGTAGCGTTCAATAGGAGTCTTGCGTGACACGTTCTTTACCCTTTAAACCGGTCTTAGAACCGGTAATGCGAGAAGGCTTTGTTGGCTTCCGCCATACGGTGCACTTCTTCACGTTTTTTCATTGCGCCGCCGCGACCTTCAGCAGCTTCCGTAAGCTCGCCGGCAAGGCGAGCACCCATGGATTTTTCACCGCGACCGCGAGCAGCATCGCGCAACCAGCGCATCGCCAGCGCCATCCGGCGCACCGACCGCACTTCAACCGGCACTTGGTAGTTGGCGCCACCGACACGGCGGCTTTTCACCTCAACCAGCGGCTTCACGTTATTCACGGCCTGATTGAACACCTCGAGGGCATCCTTGCCGCTTTTCTTGCTGATCTGTTCCAGCGCGCCGTACATGATCCGCTCGGCGACCGACTTTTTACCGCTGTTCATCAGCACGTTAATGAATTTCGAGACGTCCTCGCTGCCGAATTTCGGATCCGGCAGGATTTCGCGTTTGGGAACTTCTCTGCGACGTGGCATTTCAGTAATCCTCTATCAAGCCGCTTTGGCGCGTTTGGCGCCGTATTTGGAACGCGATTGCTTGCGATCTTTGACGCCAGCCGTATCCAGACTTCCGCGCACAACGTGGTAACGCACGCCCGGCAAGTCCTTGACGCGACCGCCGCGGATCAGCACCACCGAGTGCTCCTGCAGGTTGTGGCCTTCGCCGCCGATGTAGCCGATCACCTCAAAACCGTTGGTCAACCGGACCTTGGCCACCTTCCGCAGCGCCGAATTCGGCTTTTTCGGGGTCGTGGTGTAAACGCGGGTGCACACACCGCGCTTTTGGGGGCTGCCAGCCAGTGCCGGCACCTTGCTTTTCGTGCGGGGCGCCTGACGGGGCTTGCGCACCAATTGATTTACGGTCGGCATTTTTCCTTGCTTCTCAATAAGTTACGACAAAATTATCTTAGAATTCGGCCTATCAGCAGTTTCCAAAACTTCCTGCTGACGGTTCCCAAAAAGTCTGGAACGGCGTTGTTACCGTCCCTGACTTTTCCTGACTACAGGTAAATTGCGGGGGGAAATAACAGCCGCATTTCGCCCAAAAAAGACTATCGATTTTATGGGTCAAGCGCGGTTCTGTCAAGCTAACTGCTCTTCCCCCTCTGCGCCGGCAGGTACTGCGGATTCCGCCTCGGCCGCCGCCTGATCCATTTCCGCCTGGGCAACCTGCTTGCGACGCACCCGGTGATAGGCCAGACCGGTGCCCGCTGGGATCAACCGGCCGACGATGACGTTCTCCTTCAGGCCGCGCAGTTCGTCGCGCTTACCCATGATCGCCGCCTCGGTCAGCACGCGCGTGGTTTCCTGGAACGAGGCCGCCGAAATGAACGAATCGGTCGACAGCGAAGCCTTGGTGATGCCCAGCAGCACGTGCTCGAACTGTGCGGGCTGCTTGCCTTGCGCTTCGATCCGCTCGTTCTCTGCCAGCAATTCGGCACGCTCGACCTGCTCGCCGGTAATGAAGCGGGTATCGCCTGCGTCAACAATGTGCAAGCGGCGCAGCATCTGGCGAACAATGACCTCGATGTGCTTGTCGTTGATCTTCACGCCCTGCAGACGATAGACGTCCTGGACCTCGTTGCAGATATAACGCGCGAGCGCTTCGACGCCGAGCAGGCGCAGGATGTCATGCGGATCAGCCGGGCCGTCGACGATGCTCTCGCCGCGGTTCACCACCTGCCCGTCATGTGCCATCACATGCTTGTCTTTGGCGATCAGGAACTCGTGGGCGACGCCCTCAAGATCGGTAATCACCAGACGCTGCTTGCCTTTGGTGTCCTTGCCGAACGAAACCGTGCCGGTAACCTCGGCCAGCATGCCCGCATCTTTCGGCGAACGCGCCTCGAACAGTTCGGCCACCCGCGGCAGGCCGCCGGTGATGTCGCGCGTCTTGGATGTTTCCTGAGGAATCCGCGCCAGCACTTCGCCAACGCCGACTTCCTGATTGTCACGCACGGTAATAATGCAACCGATCTGGAAGGTAATGTTCACCGACTGGTCGGAGCCGGCGATCTTGATTTCCTGGCTGTTTGCATCGAGCAGTTTGACCTGCGGCCGCAAACCCTTGGCCTGCACGCTGCCGCGCCGCTTCGGATCAACAACGACCAGCGTCGACAGGCCAGTGACCTCGTCGATCTGCCTCGCGACGGTGACGCCTTCCTCGACGTTTTCGAATTTGATACGGCCGGCGTACTCGGTGATGATCGGACGGGTATGCGGATCCCACGTTGCCAGGATATGCCCCGCCTTCACGGTCTCGCCATCACGCGCCAACAGCAGCGCGCCGTAGGGCACCTTGTGACGCTCACGCTCGCGATTGGCTTCATCTTGGATCATGACTTCGCCGTTACGCGAGATCGCCACCAGTTCGCCGCGCGTGTTCGATACATAACGCATGCCTGCGGTGTAACGCACGATACCGGCCGACTTGCTGTCGACCTGGCTCACCACCGCGGTACGTGATGCAGCGCCGCCGATGTGGAATGTGCGCATCGTCAGCTGGGTGCCCGGCTCGCCGATCGACTGCGCGGCAATCACGCCCACCGCTTCGCCGATGTTGACTACAGCACCACGACCCAGATCACGGCCGTAGCAGCGCGTGCACAGGCCATAACGCGTCGAACAGGTCAGCGGGGTGCGAACCTTGATCTCATCGATACCGGTCGCCTCGATCGCATCCACCACGTCTTCATCGAGCAGCGTGTTGGCTTCGAACAGCGTGGCACCGTTTTCAGGATTGACGACGTCAGCCGCAGCGGTCCGACCGAGAATGCGCTCACGCAGGCTCTCGACCACTTCACCGCCTTCGACCAGCGCTTTCATCACCACACCGTTATCGGTACCGCAATCGTCTTCGGTCACCACCAGATCCTGGGTCACGTCGACCAGGCGGCGCGTCAGGTAACCCGAGTTCGCGGTCTTCAGCGCCGTATCGGCAAGACCTTTACGGGCACCGTGGGTTGAAATGAAGTACTGCAGAACATTCAGGCCTTCACGGAAGTTCGCCGTGATCGGCGTCTCGATGATCGAACCGTCAGGTTTTGCCATCAGGCCGCGCATGCCGGCCAGCTGACGGATCTGCGCCGCAGAACCGCGGGCGCCGGAGTCGGCCATCATGTAAATCGAGTTGAAGGATTCCTGCATGACAGGAGCACCCTTCTTGTCGAGGCGCGGCTTCCACTCGCGGGTCTTGGCGACCCACTCCACCACCGGCTCGACGCCGAGCTGTTCCATCATCGCCTTGGCGACGAGGTCGCCCGCCCGACCCCAGATATCGACCACTTTGTTGTAGCGCTCGCCCTGGGTCACCAGACCCGAGGTGTACTGCTTTTCGATTTCCTGAACTTCTTTTTCGGCCTCGCCGATGATGACGTCTTTCTGCTTCGGCACCAGCATGTCGTCGACCGCAATCGACAGGCCGGCGCGTGTCGCCATCGCAAAACCGCCGTACATCAGGCGGTCGGCGAAAATAACCGTCTCGCGCAGCCCGCAACGGCGGAAGCTGGCGTTGATGATCTTCGAAATTTCTTTCTTTTTCAGTGCCTTGTTGATGAACTCGAACGGCAGACCCACCGGCAGTATTTCCGACAGCAACGCACGGCCAACCGTGGTCTGGTAGCGCGTCAGCTTCTCGCGTTTGTTGCCGCTCTCATCGAGCTCAACTTCGCGGATCCGCACATGGATGCGGGCGCTGATCTCGACCTGGCCCGTTTCGTAGGCACGCGACACTTCGGCGACGTTGATGAACAGCGAATCCTCGCCCTTGGCGCCCTGCTTTTCGCGGGTGGTGTAGTAAAGACCGAGCACGATGTCCTGCGACGGCACGATGATCGGATCGCCGTTGGCGGGGGACAGCACGTTGTTCGACGACAGCATCAGCGTACGCGCTTCCATCTGCGCTTCCAGCGACAGCGGCACGTGAACGGCCATCTGGTCACCGTCGAAGTCGGCGTTGAACGCCGCGCAGACCAGCGGATGCAGCTGGATGGCCTTACCTTCGATCAGCACCGGCTCGAACGCCTGGATGCCCAGGCGATGCAGCGTCGGCGCGCGGTTGAGCATCACCGGATGTTCGCGGATCACCTCTTCGAGGATGTCCCACACGATCGGCTCTTCGCTTTCGACCATGCGCTTCGCCGCCTTGATGGTGGTGGCGAGGCCCATAACTTCCAGTTTGTTGAAAATGAACGGCTTGAACAGCTCGAGCGCCATTTTCTTCGGCAGGCCGCACTGGTGCAGTTTCAGCTGCGGACCGACCACGATAACCGAACGACCCGAGTAGTCGACGCGCTTTCCCAGCAGGTTCTGGCGGAAACGGCCGCCCTTGCCCTTGATCATGTCGGCCAGCGACTTCAGCGGACGCTTGTTGGCACCGGTCATCGCCTTGCCGCGACGGCCGTTGTCGAGCAATGAATCCACCGCTTCCTGCAACATGCGCTTTTCGTTGCGCACGATGATTTCCGGCGCCTTCAGTTCGAGCAGGCGCTTCAGGCGGTTGTTGCGGTTGATTACGCGGCGGTACAGATCATTCAGGTCCGACGTCGCAAAGCGACCGCCGTCCAGCGGCACCAGCGGACGCAGTTCCGGCGGCAGCACCGGCAGCACTTCCAGGACCATCCAGTCGGGCTTGATCCCTGATTTCTGGAACCCTTCCAGCACCTTCAGGCGCTTGGATATTTTCTTGATCTTGGTTTCAGAGCTGGTCGCCTTGAGGTCAACACGCAGCGTTTCAACTTCGTGATTCAGATCCAGGCTGCGCAGCAGCGAGCGCACGCCCTCGGCGCCCATAGCCGCGCTGAAGTCGTCACCGAACTCCTCGGCTTTCGCGAGGTAGTCATCTTCCGTCATCAACTGGCAGCGCTTCAACGGGGTCATCCCCGGATCGGTCACCACGTAGGCTTCGAAATACAGCACGCGCTCAATGTCGCGCAACGTCATGTCGAGCACCATGCCCAGACGCGACGGCAGCGACTTCAGGAACCAGATGTGGGCGACCGGGCTGGCGAGCTCAATGTGACCCATGCGTTCGCGCCGCACCTTGGACAACGTCACTTCGACGCCGCACTTCTCGCAGATCACGCCGCGATGTTTCAGGCGCTTGTACTTGCCGCACAGGCACTCGTAGTCCTTGGTCGGACCGAAAATCTTGGCGCAGAAGAGGCCGTCACGTTCGGGCTTGAACGTGCGGTAGTTGATGGTCTCAGGCTTCTTCACCTCACCATACGACCATGAACGGATCTTCTCGGGCGAGGCCAGCCCGATCTTGATCGCGTCAAATTCTTCTTCCTGCGAAACCTGTTTGAACAAATCAAGCAGTGCTTTCATCGCAAACTCCTACGTAAACGGTGAGGTGCTGACGGCAGAAAAACGTTTATGTTGTTTCCGCCGGACTCTCTTCTAAATCTCAGTAACGGTTGTGATCGAGGTCTATATCAATCGCCAACGAGCGGATTTCCTTGACCAGCACGTTGAACGATTCCGGCATGCCGGCCTCGATGCGGTGGTCGCCCTTGACGATGGACTCGTAGACCTTGCGCCGGCCTTCGGTGTCGTCCGACTTGACCGTGAGCATCTCCTGCAGCACGTAAGCGGCACCGTAGGCTTCCAGCGCCCAGACTTCCATCTCGCCGAAACGCTGACCGCCGAACTGCGCCTTGCCGCCCAGCGGCTGCTGCGTAACCAGGCTGTACGGTCCGGTGGAACGGGCGTGCATCTTGTCGTCGACCAGGTGATGCAGCTTCAGCATGTGCATGTAACCCACTGTCACCGGACGCTCGAACGGATCGCCGGTGCGGCCGTCATACAGCGTGACCTGGGTCTTGCCGGGCGTGAAGCCGAGCTTCTTGGTGTGCGGATCATCGCTTGGGTAGGCCAGATCCAGCATCTGGCGGATTTCGACTTCCGTCGCGCCGTCGAACACCGGCGTCGCAAACGGCACGCCGTTGCGCAGGTTGGTCGCCAGTTCAATCACTTCCTCGTCCTTCAGCGTGTCGAGGTCGACCGGCTTGCCGTTGGTGTTGTAGATCTTGTCGAGCACCTTGCGTACTTCGGCAACCTTGGCATGCGCCTTGATCATCTCGCCGATACGGATGCCGAGACCCTTCGCTGCCCAACCCAAGTGGGTTTCCAGGATCTGGCCGACGTTCATCCGCGAGGGCACGCCCAGCGGATTAAGTACGATGTCGACCGGTGTGCCGTCAGCCATATGCGGCATATCCTCGACCGGGGTGATCTTGGAAATCACGCCCTTGTTGCCGTGACGGCCAGCCATCTTGTCGCCAGGCTGCAACTGACGCTTGATCGCCAGATACACCTTGACCATCTTCTGCACGCCAGGCGGCAACTCATCGCCGCTGGTGAGCTTTTTCTTCTTCTCTTCGTAGGCCTTGTCGAACTGCACCTTGGTCTGCGCAAGACTTTCCTTGATCTGCTCCATCTGCGCAGCGGACTCTTCGTTCGCCAGGCGGATATCGAACCAGCTGTGGCGCTCAACCTCGGCCAGGTAGGCCTTGGTGATTTTCGCGCCCTTCGCCAGCTTCTTCGGACCGCCGTTGGCTGCCTTGCCGTTGAGCAGACGCTCCAGACGTTCAAATGCGTCGTTCTCGACGATGCGCAACTGGTCGCCGAGGTCTTTCTTGTAACGCTTCAGCTCGTCGTCAATGATCTGCTGGGCGCGCTTGTCGCGATCGATGCCTTCACGGGTGAACACCTGGACGTCGATCACCGTGCCCGACATGCCCGAAGGCACGCGCAGGCTGGTGTCTTTCACGTCGGAGGCCTTCTCGCCAAAAATCGCGCGCAGCAGCTTCTCTTCCGGGGTCAGCTGGGTTTCGCCCTTGGGCGTGACTTTGCCGACCAGCACGTCGCCAGCTTCGACTTCCGCGCCGATATGGATGATGCCCGACTCGTCGAGGTGACCCAGCTGCGATTCCGACAGGTTCGAAATATCGCGGGTGATATCTTCCGGTCCGAGTTTGGTATCACGCGCCACCACCGATAGCTCTTCGATGTGAATCGAAGTGAAACGGTCGTCGGCCACCACGCGCTCGGAGATCAGGATCGAGTCTTCGAAGTTGTAGCCGTTCCAGGGCATGAACGCGACCAGCATGTTCTGACCAAGAGCCAGTTCGCCCATGTCGGTCGAAGCGCCGTCCGCCACCACGTCGCCGCGGGCGATATGGTCGCCAACTTTGACCAGCGGACGCTGATTGATGTTGGTGTTCTGGTTGGAACGCTGATATTTGACCAGGTTGTAGATGTCGACGCCGACTTCACCGGCAGACGTCTCGTCGTCATTGACGCGCACCACGATACGGCCCGCATCGACGTAATCGACGATGCCGCCGCGACGCGCCTGCACCGCAGTGCCCGAGTCGACGGCAACCGTACGCTCGAGACCCGTGCCGACCAGCGGCTTTTCAGCGCGCAGGCAGGGAACCGCCTGGCGTTGCATGTTCGAACCCATCAACGCGCGGTTCGCGTCGTCGTGCTCAAGGAACGGAATCAGCGAAGCAGCCACCGACACCGCCTGCGCCGGCGCCACGTCCATGTATTCAATGCGGTCCGGTGCGGACAGCGCGAATTCATTGTGGTGGCGGCACGACACCAGCTCGTCGGCAAACTTGCCGAGCTTGTCGAGCGCGGCATTGGCCTGCGCGATCACATACTTGCCTTCTTCTATCGCCGACAGGTAATGGATCTCGTCGGAAACCTTGCCGTCCTTGACCAAGCGATAAGGCGTCTCCAGGAAACCGTATTCGTTTGTGCGGGCATAGATCGCCAGCGAGTTGATCAGGCCGATGTTCGGACCTTCCGGCGTCTCAATCGGGCACACGCGACCGTAGTGAGTCGGGTGCACGTCGCGCACCTCGAAACCCGCGCGTTCGCGCGTGAGGCCGCCCGGTCCCAGAGCCGAAACGCGGCGCTTGTGGGTGATCTCCGACAGCGGGTTGGTCTGGTCCATGAACTGCGACAGCTGCGAGGAACCGAAGAATTCGCGGATTGCAGCAGACACCGGCTTGGCGTTGATCAGGTCGTGCGGCATCAGGTTTTCGGACTCGGCCTGCGACAGGCGCTCGCGCACCGCGCGCTCGACCCGCACCAGACCGGCACGGAACTGGTTTTCCGCCAGCTCACCGACCGAACGCACACGGCGGTTGCCGAGGTGGTCGATATCGTCGATTTCGCCCTTGCCGTTGCGCAGCTCGACCAGAATCTTGATGACTGCAACGATGTCGTCTGGCGACAACGTGCTAGCACCCGTCAGTTCGGTGCGGCTGACACGGCGGTTGAATTTCATGCGGCCGACGGCCGACAGATCGTAGCGATCCGGCGAGAAAAACAGACTGTTGAACAGCGACTTCACGGAGTCTTCAGTCGGCGGTTCGCCGGGGCGCATCATGCGGTAGATCGCCACTTGCGCGGCGAGCTGCTCGGCAGTCTCGTCGATACGCAGCGTCTGCGAGATGTACGGGCCCTGATCGAGATCGTTGGTATAGATGGTCTCAACGCTGTTGATGCCGGCTTCGCGCAGCTTGATCAGCAGGTCTTCGGTGATCTCGTCGTTGGCCTTGGCCACCAACTCACCGGTCGACTTGTCGATCACGTTGTGCGCCAGCGCACGGCCGAGCACGAAATCTTCCGGCACATCCAGGAGCTTGAGCCCGGCGGCCTCCATGTCGCGCACGTGCTTGACGGTGATGCGCTTGTCCTTGGCGACAATCAGCTTGCCACCCTTGGCCGTGATGTCGAAACGTGCGGTCTCGCCGCGCATGCGTTCCGGCTTCAGCTCGAATTCGATGCCATCCTTCAAAATGTGGAAGGTGTCGAAAACGAAGAATTCCTTGAGGATCTGCTCTGCGGAGAAACCCAGCGCTTTCAGCAGGATCGTTACCGGCATCTTGCGGCGACGGTCGACGCGGAAATACAGGTAATCCTTGGCGTCATATTCGAAGTCCAGCCACGAGCCGCGGTACGGAATGATCCGCGCCGAGAACAGCAGCTTGCCCGAGGAGTGAGTCTTGCCGCGGTCGTGCTCGAAGAACACGCCCGGCGAACGGTGGAGCTGCGACACGATCACGCGCTCGGTGCCGTTGATGACGAACGAGCCGGTGGTCGTCATCAGCGGAATCTCGCCCATGTAAACCTCCTGCTCCTTCACTTCCTTGATGGTCGGCTTGGACGCTTCCTTGTCCATGATCGTCAGGCGCACCTTGGCGCGCAGCGGAGCGGCGAAGGTCAGGCCGCGCAGCTGGCATTCCTTGACGTCGAACGGCGGCATGCCGAGGGCATAGCTGACGAACTCGAGGCGCGCATTCTTGGAATGGCTCTCGATCGGGAAAATGCTGGTGAACGCCGCCTGCAGGCCTTCATTCTTGCGCCCGTTAGCAGGCGTGAACTCCTGCAGGAACGCAGCAAACGACTCGATCTGGGTCGTCAACAGATACGGCACCTGCAAGACGCTTTCGCGTTTCGCGAAACTCTTACGGATGCGCTTCTTTTCGGTGAATGAATAGGCCATGTCCACTCCGGTGCAGAATCAAAAAGTCAAATGCTGCAGACCACCATCGCATGCTGCGCGGGATGGCCTGCCGCTTTTGACCTGTAGTGCATTAGTCAAAAGGCGCTGGCAGGTTTTAACTGCCAGCGCAGGGTCATACAGTTACTTGATCTCGGCAGTGCCACCGGCTTCGGTGATCTGCTTGGCGATCGCGTCAGCGTCGGCTTTCGGAATTCCTTCCTTGACCGCTTTCGGAGCGCCGTCGACCAGGTCCTTGGCTTCCTTCAGGCCCAGGCCAGTCACCGCACGCACCACCTTGATGACGTTGACCTTGTTGGGGCCGGCGTTCATCAGATTGACCGTGAACTCGGTCTTCTCTTCGGCAGCAGCAGCGCCACCGGCGGCAGGCGCCGCAACGGCAACAGCGGCGGCGGCAGCCGACACGCCAAACTTCTCTTCCATCTCTTTGATCAACTGGGACAACTCGAGCACCGTCATACCGGCGATTGCGTCGAGGATTTCTGCTTTGGCTACAGCCATGTCGTTCTCCTGAATCCTAAAATATTAATAAAAACAATAAGTTACGATTGTGCGGCGAGCGCGGTCCGAAGACCGCAGACTCACGCCGCCTGCTTTTCTTTCTGATCCCGCACGGCGGCAAGGCCACGCACGAACTTGCTCGGCACCTCGTTGAGGGTCCGCACAAAGGTCGCGATGGGGGCTTGCATGGTTCCCAGCAGGGTTGAGAGCAGCTCCAGACGGCTGGGCATCTTGGCGAGCACCGCAACTTCATTGGCACTCATCAGGACATTCGGCATTGCGCCGCCCTTGATCACGAGACGCTCGTTACCCTTCGAAAACTCGTGCAGCAACTTGGCAGCCGCCACCGGGTCGCTCGAAATGCCATAGGCAAGCGGACCAATCATCTGATCAGCCAGTGCCTTGAACGGCGTTTCGGCAACGGCGCGGCGCGCCAAGGTATTCTTCAGAACGCGGAAGTACACACCCGACTCGCGCGCTTTTTTGCGCAGTTCGGTCATGGCACCCACGGGCAGGCTGCGGTACTCGGCGAGTACGATGGTCTGGGCTTGCGCAATCTGCGCGCTTACCTCAGCCACCACCGCTTGCTTCTGCTCCAGATTGAGACTCAAGGTCGTTCTCCGTTAAACGTTAAACGATAATCAGTGGATGCATCGCAGTTCGACTTTTGAAGCGGCGCCATAATCGGCACTGCTTCGGGGTTTCGCTGTTCCGCTCCCACCGTTTGATACACGGCGACCATTGATCCAGGAGCCAGACATGAACATGTTTGACCTGTTTCGGGCACACCGTCTGCGTAGGACTTCAGTATCCGGCCGGGGCAAGCCTCGGCCTTCCTCCAAAAATTAAACCTCTCGGCACCTACGGTCTTTGACAACCCGCCGGCGATGTTTTGCCGACGGCCCAAAGTTCCTGCCCCGCGCACCTGCGCGGGGACTTTTTTACTGCTGCGTCTGCGCGAAGCTCGACTGGTCGACGCGAACGCCGGGGCCCATCGTGCTGGAGATCGCAACCTTCTTCAGATAGATGCCCTTGGTGCCGGCAGGACGCGCCTTGTTCACTGCATCGACCAGCGCACGAATGTTTTCTTCGAGCGCTTCCACCGTGAACGAAGCACGGCCGATCGTGCATTGCACGATGCCGGCCTTGTCAGCGCGGTACTGCACCTGGCCGGCCTTGGCGTTTTTCACCGCCAGCGTCACGTCCTGGGTCACCGTACCGACCTTCGGATTCGGCATCAGGCCGCGCGGACCGAGCACCTGGCCCAGTTGGCCAACGACGCGCATCGCGTCGGGCGTGGCAATAACCACGTCGAAATCCATCTTGCCGGCCTTGATGTCAGCAGCCAGATCGTCGAAACCGACGAGGTCGGCACCGGCGTCTTTCGCCTGCTGGGCTTTTTCACCCTGGGCGAACACCGCGACGCGCACGGTTTTGCCAGTGCCCTTCGGCAGCACCACGGCACCACGGACGTTCTGGTCGGATTTCTTGGCGTCGATACCAAGGTTGAGCGCGACATCGACCGCTTCGTTGAACTTGGCGGTGGCGTTTTCCTTGACCAGTTGCAGCGCATCTTTCAGCGCGTACATCTTGTCGCGGTTGACCTTGGCACGAACCGCTGTGTAGCGTTTGGATACATTAGCCATCTCAGACCCCTTCCACATCGACGCCCATGCTGCGGGCGCTACCGGCGATCGTGCGCACCGCGGCATTCAGATCGGCGGCGGTCAGATCGGGCATTTTCAGTTTGGCGATTTCTTCGACCTGGGCGCGCGTGATGCGGCCCACCTTGTCGGTGTGCGGACGCTTGCTGCCGCTTTCGATCTTCGCCGCTTTCTTGATCAGGATCGACGCCGGCGGCGTCTTCATGATGAAGGTGAAGCTCTTGTCCTGATAGGCGGTGATCACCACGGGGATCGGCAAGCCGGGCTCCATTTTCTGCGTGGCGGCGTTGAACGCCTTGCAGAATTCCATGATGTTCAGGCCGCGCTGGCCGAGAGCAGGTCCAATAGGCGGCGAGGGATTCGCCTTGCCCGCGGGCACCTGCAGCTTGATGAAGCCGACTACTTTCTTTGCCATTTACACTCTCCTTACGGGTGCAATCGGATGCCGGTTAAACAGCACCCTCCCCGCGGTTAAATCACCAAAAAACGCAATCAGGCTTTTTCGACCTGACCAAAATCCAGTTCAACCGGGGTAGACCGGCCGAAAATCGTCACCGACACGCGCAGCTTGCTCTTGTCGTAATTGACGTCTTCCACGTTACCGTGAAAATCGGCAAACGGACCATCCTTGACACGCACCGCCTCGCCCACCTCGAACAGCACCTTGGGCCGCGGCTTCTCGACGCCTTCCTGAATCTGGTTCAGGATGGTCTGCACTTCCTTGTCCGAGATCGGCGTCGGCTTGGTCGCCGTGCCGCCGACAAAACCCGTCACCTTGGCGGTGTTTTTGATCAGGTGCCACGACTCGTCGGTCATTTCCATCTCGACCAGCACATAGCCCGGGAAGAACTTGCGCTCGCTGATGCTCTTCTGGCCGCCCTTCATCTCGACCACTTCCTCGACTGGCACCAGGATCTGGCCGAACTGCTCTTCCATACCGGCGCGGCGGATCCGGTCAATGAGCGCGCGCTGTACGCTTTTCTCAAAGCCCGAATACGCGTGCACGACATACCATTTCTTGCTCATCTCACTCACCGCCGATCAGCTTTTTCACGATCCACAGCAGGATGCCGTCCACGACCCACATGAACAGCGCCATGATGAGAACAAATACGAACACGATTGCAGTCGCCTGCAGCGTTTCGTTGCGAGTAGGCCACACCACCTTGCGGGTTTCTGCTGCCGACTCCTGCGCGAAGGCAAAAAAGCCCTGCCCTGCCGCCGTCGTCCACAGCACTGCTGCACCCGCCACCAGCCCGGCCAGAAACGCCGCCAGCCGGATCACGGTCGCGCTTTCCTGCAGGTAATAAAACCCGCTGACACCCGCGACAACGAGCAATACCGCTATCGCAACCTTGATCTTGTCCACTATCGCAACCGCCTCGCGCTTTCCGAACCGGCCAGGCTTTGCAGCCCGGCCGCCGGTGAATCAATGACACCTGTCTGTTGGCAGGCCAGGAGGGAATCGAACCCCCAACCTTCGGTTTTGGAGACCGACGCTCTGCCAGTTGAGCTACTGGCCTGCAGCCTTACTCGATAACCTTGGCGACGACGCCGGCGCCGACGGTCCGGCCACCCTCGCGGATGGCGAAACGCAGACCCTCTTCCATCGCGATGGGCTGAATCAGCGCCACCGTGATCGAAATGTTGTCTCCAGGCATCACCATCTCCGTGCCCTGCGGCAACTCG
>CAIZLW010000053.1 GCA_903933915.1 uncultured beta proteobacterium
GCGACATCGAAATCAGCGCCGCATTGGCCATGCTGCCGGCGATGTAATCCGCCCGCGGCCGTTCGCCGGAAGCGCCGATGACATTGATGATCACCCCGGAGCGCCGTTCACACATGGCGGTGTAAACCTCGCGGGCGACATAGAGAAAGCCGAACAGCTTCAACGACCAGGAAGCCTCCAGCGCCGCCTGATCCATTTTTGCCAGCGCGCCCTGCGGAATTGAACCGGCATTGTTGATCAGGATGTCGACACCCTTCAATTCTCGCGACAACTGTGAAGCCGCCGCCGCGTCGGACAGATCCACCGCATGGCAGGTCACCTCGACCTTGTGTTCGGCAAGAATCGCGTTGCGCGCAGCCTCCAGATTTTCAGGCTTGCGTGCCGCCAGATGCAGCTTGCAGCCCGCTTCCGCCAGCAGTTTGGCGACCCCGAAGCCGATGCCGCGCGAACCGCCGGTGATCAGCGCCGTTTTGCCCTTGATGCGAAGATCCATGAATCAACTGCCTTTCTTGAGAAGTCCGAGGTCATCCAGCGTACTGCGCATCTGCGCATCCAGCTCATCCCAGTATTTTCGGGTATCGCGACTGTTGGTGTAATTCGGTTCCCACTCGTTCTTGTCGAGATGGGCGCGCCAGCTGGCATCTTTATCGAGGTTCGCAAAGTATTGTTCCCAATACGCCAGCTGGTTGGCCGGGATGGTCTTGCCGGCGATCAGCCCGCGGTAATTCGAGAATGTGGTGTTGGCGCCCTGCTCCCGGAACGTCGGCACGTCGGCAAAAACCCCGCCGATGCGCTTGGGCGAGGTGATGCCGATCACGCGCACCGTGCCGGCCTTCAGGTGCGACACCGCCGATGACGCGCTGGCCGACACGAAGTCGACATGGCCGCCGAGCGCTGCGGTGATAGCTTTACCGGCGGAATCGAACACCACGGCGCGCACCTTCTTGATGTCAATGCCGGCGGCCTTGAACACCAAACCCGCTGCAATATGGTTGGCGCCGCCTGCAACCGATGAAAAGGACAGACTCAGCGAAGCGGGATCCTTTTTCAGTCGCTCCAGCAGATCGCGGCCGGTCTTGATCGGCGATTCATTGCGCACCACAAACACCACGTATTCATCGTAGAGCAGGCTGACCGGCGTGAAATCGCGGTAGCTGAAAGTCGTGGTGCCCGTCAGATGACCGACCGACAAGTTCAGGTTGGCCATCATCAGGTAATGCCCGTCGCTGGCGTGCTGGTTCAGGTAAGTCCAGGCAATGGTATTGCCGCCGCCGGGCTTGTTCATCACGTTCATCGGCACGTCGAGCAGGCGTTTTTCCTGCGTAACCTGTGCGATCAGTCGCAGCATCAGGTCATTGCTGTTGCCGGCTGCGGAGCCGACGATCAGTTCGACCGGGCGCTGGGGCTTCCACGGTGCTTGTGCGAATGCAGCAGCTGATGTCAGCGCCAGCGCGACCAGCAGGACGGATCGAGTGATGGAAAAGATGCTGTGAGCACAAGCATTGCCGATCATCGTTTACCCTTTCTGGTTCAAACTAAACATCGTACCGGCAAGACTTTCTTGCCGGCCCTTTTTCAAACCAAACATCGTGCCAGCAAGACTTTCTTGCCGGCCCTTTTCGCTTACTTCGCTGCCTTCGGCAGATACTTTCCGTCGTAATCGACACGGAATTCGCCGTTTTTGACACCTTTGACCTGGCCGTCGCGCAGCCATTCCAGCGAAGATTCGTGCAGCACCTTGTGCTGCTTTTCCCAGACCAGGAAGTGCGATGCACAGGCGACATCGAGGAATACCTTTTCCTTCGAAGCGATCTGCTCATACACCGTGCGCCGCTCGGCGAGCCGGTCAAATTCGCCCACCACCACCAGCGTCGGCGAAGTCACCTTCTGCGACAGTTCCTGCGTCCAGCCAAAGTCGGTGGCGACGCGGCCGCGCATCGCGCCGTCCTTGCCCCAGCTCTCGCCAATGCGGTCCCATTGCATGATCGATTTCCATACCGCATCGCGCACCCCCGGCTCCACCTGCCCCGGGCAGCGCACATCGGGATCCCAGCGCAGCCGCTCCATGTCATCACGCGTCTGCAACTGCACCGGGAAACCCGCCGCCGGCTTCTCCGGTATCGGCCCCTTGATCACCGGGCTGGGCGCATAAAGCATCACGCGGTCGATCTTCGCCGGATTCTGCGCGACATATCCGCCCACGCGCGGGCCACCCGCAGACCAGCCGATGATGTGGATGCGAGCAACCTTGTTCACCTTGCGCAGGTGATCAACCACGGCATCCATTTCCGCCCAATCGTCGCGTATCGTGTTGAATTCCTGCGGATGATTCGCCGCGCAGTTTGCGCGCAGGGGTTTGCCGTTGATCAGGTTCTGCTGTTTCGGATTGACATTGCACGGGTCATCCATCGTCGGCCGCGGCGAACCGCCATAACCGGACAAATCCATGGTGTAGGTGTTGAACCCGGCTTTCGCCAGAAACGCCATCCAGTTGTAGTCTTTATGATCGAGATCGAAATCGGGTACCGACGGCACCGTGGCGCCATGCACGAACAGCACCACGCGCCCTTCCATGTCGACACCGCCCTGCATCAGGTTCGCCGGCGCCTTCTGGCGCACGAACAGGCCGACACGCTGCCCCCTGATCGGTTGCAGCGTCGACTGATGCGGAACAAAATGATCAGTGGTCACCACCGCGCCGGAACCGCCCGACGATGGTGCGAATGCACAACCCTGAAGACCCGCTACGAGTACAACGACGGCAAACCCGCAAGCTTTGTTACGCATGCTCTCCTCCGGTCAGCGGCGTCGGCGCAGGCCTTGCCGCTTAAGTTGATCTGCCAGGTCGTCAGCCTGCCGGCCGCGCCCGTTATGATTATTACGACTGAAGATTACAACAACAAAGCCGTCACGGCTTCACTACCGCCTGCTACAGGCCTTATTTTGCGATCCCCAGCAGCACTCTCGCCTCATCCGTCGTTGCCGGCTCGCGCCCCACCGCGCGCCCGAGCTCCGCAAAACGCCGCACCAACTCCGCATTGGTCGGACAGCCCAGCTCCGGATAAGGATAGTCGCCGATACCCGGCGCGAGATGACCATTACGGTCCAGCGCGGTTGAAGCGACGTTGAACAGATTGCCTTCCTTGCACGCCACCGTCCACTCGATGCGGCGCTGCGGCGGCAGAAAATCGATCAGCGCTTCCAGGCCGCGCGTGGTGCAGGGATGTGCACCAACAATGCCGCCTTCGGCCAGCACGCACTGCACATAAGCCGGCTCCTTGATCGCACCCATGTCGAGAAAGGCATCGACCATGCGCACAAACGGCACTGCCCACACCGACAGGTGCGGCTTCACGCCGGCGTCGGTCATGCCTTTGGCGAGGAACAGGCAGGTTTCGGTGCTGTTCTTGTAGATCTTGTTGGTGGTGAGAAATTTCTTCTGTACTGGATCATAAGCGTCGATATTGCTGCTGCCGGTGTCCACTGCGGCGAAATCGGGCCGCGTACTGCTTTTCTGGCCCATCAGCTTGATGTGCGCGAGGCGGTTTTCATCGTCGTTGACGGTAATCTGGCCCAGCGTCGAATCGATCAGGATATCGGTCTTCTCGCGGATTTTGGCGACGATCTCGGCGTAAACCTCGGGCTCGTGACATTTGCCGCCGTCGGGTTTTCGCGCATGGAAATGGATGATCGACGCTCCCGCCGCGCGGCATTCCGCCGCAGTCTCGGCGATTTCATCCGGAGTAAACGGCACGTTGTTGTTGACGTCGCGCGACATGTATTCATTGACGCGCACGGTGATGATCAGCTTCTTGGACATTCAGACTCCAAAATAAAAAACACTGGCCACAGAAATCAAAGAGAAAAACACACTAACGGGATGGACAGGATTTTCAGGATAAAACTTCCTGATATCAGCGGCTTCCCCGCTTTTTATCCCGACCATCCTGCCCATCCTGTAAATTGTTACTGAAATTCTCTGCTGCTAATTCTTGACGGTGTTGAGTTTTTTGCAGACATCCAGGAACAGATGTCCGTCGGTGCCCAGCACGATGGCCTGCACGCCGCGGTTGCGTACCGACTTGCCGTATAGCGGATCGGGTTTATTGCCGATGGTGGTCATCACGTATTTGCCGTGTTTGCGCGCGGCAGCCACCACCTTTTCCAGCGCTGCGGCCATTTTCGGCTCATCAAACGTTGCATGCGGCACACCCAGCGCGATTGACAGATCCGTCGGCCCGATGAAAAACACTTCCAGCCCCGGCATCGCCGCCATTGCCTCGAAATCCTGCAACGTTGACTGATCCTCGATCAACGGGATCACCATCATCTCATCATTCGAACGGCGCACATGCGCACCCCAGTCGCCCGGGGCATAACCCGCCGAGCGCACAATGGTGCAGGCGCCGCGCTCGCCTTCCGGCGCGTAGCGCGCGTAATCGAGCGCCTTCGCGCAGTTCTCAGTGTTGGCATGCGAGATCGCGATACCAGCCACACCCATATTCATCAGCTTGAGGATCAGCGTGCGTTCGACGTCGGCAATGCGCACAAAAGGCGTGATGCCCGCAGCATCGGCGGCACGAACGATATGGGCGCAGGTATCAAAATCCAGCGCGCTGTGCTCCATGTCGATGATGACAAAATCGATGCCTGCCGCGGCGGCCAGTTCGGTGATCATCGGACTGCCGCTGAACAGGATCAGGCCGGTGACGGTGTCGCCCCGCTGCAATGCGGCGCGGATGGGGTTTTTCATGGGGGGGGTTTCTTTGCAAAAACGGAAAAATCGAGTCGCGAGATTAACCCGCGCCCGATGGGGCGGCAAGGCGTATCGGATGCGATAATCCGGCACCGCCAACCAGATCAGAAAATCATCATGGCCAAAGAAATTGCCCTCACTGCCGAAGTCGCCCGTTTTGTCACCCGCACGCAACCGGGGCGCATCCCCCGCAACGTGATGCATCTTGGTAAACGCTCGCTGCTCGACGGCCTCGGCCTCGCGCTCGCCGGCAACGCTGCAGAATCCGGCCATGTAATACGCAATTACCTGAAAACCCTGGGCGTGCCGCTGAACAGCGGCGCAACCGTGATCGGCACCGCGCTGAAAGTGCCGCCGCGTTTCGCTGCGTTCGCCAACGGCATCGCCATTCATGCCGACGACTACGATGACACCCAACTCGCCGTCGCCAGCGATCGCGTCTACGGCCTGCTCACCCACCCCACGGCGCCGGCACTGCCCGCGGTGCTCGCGCTGGCTGAACGCGACAACCGTTCCGGCCTTGACTTGCTCACTGCATTCCAGATTGCCGTTGAAGTCGAAACCAAACTCGCCGAAGCCATCAACCCGAGGCATTACGCCGATGGTTTTCATTCCACGGCGACGCTGGGCGTGATCGGCGCCGCCGCGGGCGCCGCACGGATGCTCGGGCTCGATATCGATCAAACCGCACAGGCGCTGGGCCTAGGCGCCAGCCAGGCCGCCGGCCTGCGCGAGAATTTCGGCACCATGACCAAACCCTTTCACCCCGGCCGCTCGGCAGAATCCGGCGTAATGGCCGCAGAACTGATCAAACTCGGCTGGACCGCAGCGCCCAATGCGCTGGAAGCCAAACGCGGTTTTTTCAACGCCGCCGGCGGCGGTTATGACCCTGCCGCCATCCACGGCAAACTCGGCAAACCGTGGACATTTGCAATGCCCGGCGTGTCGATCAAACCGCATCCCAGCGGCTCGCTGACCCACCCGGGCATGGGCGCGATGCTTGATCTGATACACCGGCACGATATCCGTCCGCCGCAGGTCGTCACCGTGAAGGTCGGCACCAACCGCCATATGCCCAACACGCTGATCCACCGCAATCCGAAAAACGAACTGCAGGCCAAGTTCAGCATGGAGTTCTGCATGGCCATCTTGCTGCTGGAGCGCCGAGCCGGACTTGCGCAATTCACCAACGCCGTCGTCAACAGGGCCGACGTGCGGCGGATGATGAAAAAAATTGAGTTCGGCGTGCATCCGGAGGCGGAAGCCGCCGGCTACGAAAAAATGACCACCATCATCGATATCCGGCTGACCGACGGCCGCACCATCAGCGGCCGTGCCGATTTCGGCAAAGGCAGTCCGGCCAATCCGATGAGTGATTCCGAAGTCTCGGACAAATTCCGCGAATGCGCGGCCTGGGGCGGCCTGCCCGGAACCAATGCCGAAAAAGTCATCGACATGGTCTTTAACCTCGAACAACTCAAAAACACCCGCGATCTGACCCGGCTGCTGGCCATCGCCCCGCGCCGCAAAAGCCCGGCAAAATCAAAGAAATAGTCTAAAATCATCGCCCTTACTGGAGCACTCATGAACACATTACCCCGCATCGGATTCATGCTCGGCGACGCCACCGGGATCGGCCCGGAAATCGCCGCCAAACTGCTGGCCTCCGGCAAACCCGCCGCCTGCGCCGAAACCATCATCATCGGCGACCGCCGCGTGCTCGAACTCGGCATGCGCAACGCCGGCGTCAAATTCGCCTACAGCGTCTGCAAAACCATCGACGACGTCCGCTGGCCGCGCAAGGACTACCCGCTGATCGATCTCGGCAACATCGACCCGGCCCGGTATCCGCAAGGCGTTTCGTCGGATGAGTCGGGCAAACTGACCGGCGACACGCTGAAATATATGATTGACCTCGCCATCGCCGGCAAACTCGACGGCATCAGCTTCGCACCGCTGAACAAGGGCGCGATGAACCGCGGCGGCTGGAAGTTCAACGACGAACACCAGATGTTCGCCAGCCTGCTCAATCACAGCGGCTTTTTTGGCGAGATGAACGTCATCGACCAGTTCAGCACCTTCCGCGTCACCTCGCACGTCGCGCTGCGCGAAGCCGTCACCATGATCGGGCCGGAGCGCATCACCGCGGCCGTCAACTTGGCCAACGACACGCTGCGCGCCGCCGGCAAAGCCAACCCGCGCATCGGCGTCGCCGCGCTGAACCCGCACAACGGTGAAAACGGCCTGTTTGGCGATGAAGAAATCCGTATCATCCGCCCGACGGTCGACAAACTGCGCGCCGGCGGCATCAACTGCGAAGGCCCGATTTCCTCGGACGTGATTTTCCTGAAAGCGCTGAAAGGCGAATTCGACGGCGTGGTGATGATGTACCACGACCAGGGCCAGATCGCGACCAAGCTGCTCGGCTTCAACAAGGGCGTCACTGTCACCGCCGGGCTGCAATCGGTGTTCACCACCCCGGCGCACGGCACGGCCTATGACATCGTCGGCCAGGGCAAGGCTGACGTTGGCGCCATGGAACACGCCTTCATTCTCGCCGCCCGTATGGCTGCAGGACGCAAAGCCGCCAAAGCCGCAACCGCTGCCGCCTGAACGCGCATAATCATTCCCGCAGTAATCACCAACCACAACACAAAAACCCGGAGGAACCATGACTCAGAAACTGATCACAAGCCTGATCGCCGGCGCCATTAGCGCCGCGCTGTCGGCGAACGCCCTGGCAGCTGCTGCAGCCGGCGACTGGCAACCGACCAAACCGATTCGCATGCTGGTCGGCTTCGCCCCTGGTGGCGGCACCGACACCACCGCGCGCGCGATGGGCGTTAAACTGGGCGAGCGTCTCGGCCATCAGATCATCATCGACAACCGCCCCGGCGCTTCGGGCAACATCGCGACCGAAATCACCGCGAACGCCGCACCCGATGGTTACACCATACTGATGGGCACCATCGCCTCACTGGCGATCAACCCCGCCCTCTACAAAAAACTGCCATTCGATCCGCTGAAAGACGTACTGCCGGTTTCGCAGACGGTTGATTCGACCAACATCCTGGTCGTGCATCCTTCCGTCGCCGCGAAAAACGTCAACGAACTGATCGCTCTGGGCAAATCCAAATCGCTGAACGGCGGCTCGTCGGGTGTCGGCGGCGCCGGCCACCTTGCGCTGGAACTGTTCAACCTGCAGGCCGGCACGAAAATCGTGCACATCGCCTACAAAGGCGGCGGCCCGGCCATCGTTGACCTGCTCTCCGGCAACATCAACCTGATCTTCGCAACCGCCGCAAGCGCGGTACCGCATATGCAGACCAACCGCATCCGCGCACTGGCGGTCACCACGATCAAACGCTCCGCCCTGGTGCCCAACCTTCCGACCATTTCGGAATCCGGCGTGAAGGGCTTTGACGCCAACAACTGGTATGGCGTTCTGGTGCCGGCAAAAACGCCGCGCCCGATCATCAACCGCCTGAACAAGGAAGTCGTTGCCGTGCTGAATCTGCCGGACATCAAGGACATCCTGTTCAAATCCGGCCTCGATGCCGCACCGAGCACCCCGGAAGAGTTTGGCGCCTATATCAAGTCGGAAAAGGACAAGTGGGAAAAGGTCATCAAGGCCGCCGGCCTGTATCAAACCAATTGATTCAAACGCACCAATGCTGAAAACGCTTGCATGCGTTGAATCGGCTCAGCGGCAACTAAACTAATCCGGTTGCTGATAAAAAAGACTGCACTGCGCTCGCTGTGCAGTCTTTTTTTTTGGCAGAATGGTGCGGCGCCCAGTTCACTTACCCAAGAGGCCTCTCTCATGAATTCGCTGAACCGCATTGCCGCCATCTTCGCAGCCTCCACATCACTCATTGCCGCGCCCGCTTTTGCAGCCGACTGGGCACCGACCAAACCCGTGCGTTTTATTGTCGGCTTCCCGCCCGGCGGCGCCACCGACCTTGTTGCGCGCATCCTGCAGCCCAAACTCTCGGCCAGCCTTGGCACCCAGGTCATCGTCGACAACCGCCCCGGCGCCAACGGCGTGATCTCGATGCAGATCCTGTCGAACTCAGAACCGGACGGCCACTCTGTCGGCATGTCGCATATCGGCTCGCTGGTTGTCAGCCCGGCGATCCAGAAAATCAGTTACGACCCGCTCAAGGGCCTCGCGCATATCGGCATGCTGGTCACGCTGCAGAACATCCTGATCGTGCATCCGTCGGTGCCGGCAAAAAACATCAACGAATTCATCACCTACGCCAAAAGCCAGCCCGGCAAGGTCAACTACGCCACCTCCGGCATCGGCAGCCCCGGCCACCTCGCCGTCGCATTGTTCGAAGGTTTGACCGGCACCACGCTGAACCATGTGCCGTACAAAGGCGGCGGCCCCGCCATCACCGACCTGATCGCCGGCCACATTCCCGCCTTCATGGCAGTGATCTCCACCGGTGTGCCGCATGTGCAATCGGGCAAGGCCCGCGCGCTGGGCGTCACCGGCGACAAACGCGCCGAAGCCCTGCCTGACGTGCCAACCATCGCCGAAGCCGGCGTCAAGGGTTACCTTGCAATCAACTGGTATGGCCTGTCCGCCTCGCCCAAAACCCCGCCCGCCATCCTCGCGCGCATGAACAAGGACTTCACCGCGGCGCTGAATGCACCGGACGTGATCAAACAACTGAAGGAGCGCGGCATCGACTCCGCCCCCTCCAGCGGTGCCGATTACGCCAAATTCATCGTCGAGGAACAGAAACGCTGGGTGCCCGTAATCAAGAAGGCTAAAATCGAGGCCAACTAAACCACGGTTGGCCTCACATGATCATCGACTGTCACGGACACTACACCACCGCACCGCAATCGCTCGAGGCCTTCCGCCAGAAGCAGATCGACAGCCTGAAGGACGCCCGGCTCAGCCCGGCGAAAGACTCGCTGATCATTCGCGATGATGAAATCCGTGACAGCATCGAGGGCGCGCAACTGCGCATCCAGCGCGAACGCGGCACCCACCTGACGGTGTTCTCGCCGCGAGCCGGCGGCATGGGCCATCACATCGGCAATGCCGCCACCAGCGCGCTGTGGTCGGACATCTGCAATGAATTGATCCACCGCGTGTGCACGCTGTTCCCGAAAAACTTCGTCGGCGTCTGCCAGCTGCCGCAAAGCCCTGGCGTGCCGCCGGAAAACTGCATCCCGGAACTCGAACGCTGCGTGAAGGAATACGGTTTCATCGGCTGCAACCTGAACCCGGACCCGTCCGGCGGCTACTGGACCGATCCGCCGCTGACCGACCGCTACTGGTATCCGCTGTATGAAAAGCTGGTCGAACTCGACGTGCCGGCGATGGTACATGTCAGCGCCTCCTGCAACCCGGCCTTCCATTTCACCGGCGCGCACTACATCAACGGCGACACCACCGCGTTCATGCAGTTCATCTCTGCGAATCTGTTCAAGGATTTCCCGACGCTGCGCTTCGTCATTCCGCACGGCGGCGGCGCGGTGCCGTATCACTGGGGCCGTTACCGCGGCCTCGCCCAGGACATGGGCAAACCGACGCTGCAGGAACACCTGATGAACAACGTGTTCTTCGACACCTGCGTCTATCACCAGGCCGGCATCGACCTGCTGACGCGCGTGATCCCGGCGGACAACATCCTCTTTGCCTCGGAAATCGTCGGTGCGGTGCGCGGCATTGACCCGGAATCCGGCCACTACTACGACGACACCAAGCGCTACATCGACGCGGTGACCACGCTGTCGGTAGCGGACAAGAAAAAGATATTTGAGGACAACGTCTACAAGGTTTATCCACGACTCTCGGCGCGCATCCCCCGGTAATCCCGGTCAACCGCCCCCCTCGGAAACCATCCGGCCGTTGCGTTCAACACGTGATCCGAAGAACCCGTAGCCCGGATGAAATCCGGGAAAACCCTCAATCCAACCAGACACGCGTCAGTAACAATCAGCACACATCCCCGGATTACGCTCCGCTACATCCGGGCTACAACAGCGCGCAGCTAACCACCCTCAAAAACCACTCCGCCATTGCGTTCAACACGTAATCCGCAGAGCCCGTAGCCCGGATGAAATCCGGGAAAGCCCTCAATCCAACCAGATACGCATCAGTAATAATCAGCACGCATCCCCGGATTACGCTCCGCTACATCCGGGCTACAACAGCACGCAGCTAACCACCCTCAAAAACCACTCCGCCATTGCGTTCAACACGTAATCCGCAGAGCCCGTAGCCCGGATGAAATCCGGGAAAGCCCTCAATCCAACCAGATACGCATCAGTAATAATCAGCCCACATCCCCGGATTACGCTCCGCTACATCCGGGCTACAACAGCACGCAGCTAACCAGCCTCGGAAACCACCCGGCCGTTGCGCTCCACCCGCGTGCTGCAGGCGCTGATGCCGCAGCGGTATTCCGTCTTCACAACATCCTTGGGCGTCACCAGGATAGTCACCCGCCCACGATGCGCAGTACCGGCATCGTATTCATAGGTGACCATGCCGGCAGGCTCATCAATCAGCATGGCATAACTGACGTATTCACCGAAAATGAGGCCGTTGATTTTCGGCGCAACCACTTCGACGCGCAGCGGAATGCGGTTCTTGGTTGTCGGATGGGTGCGGAAGTAACGTTTGACCCGCATGCCGTATTTGAATGACGGATCAACCGCCTCAATGCGTTTCAGCATCTTCAGTTCGCTTGGCCGCAGCGGCACATCTTCCATGCCGAGGCCGATGGCCTGCGCCGACGCGGCACCCGCGCAGGCCAGCAGCCCCGCCGTCAACACCACACGCAGCACCTTAGGCATCGCCTTCGACATCCTCATAGGCGTCCGGCCGGAAGCGCGGCGAGCAGATTGCCAGAAACACCAGATCACCCTCGCCGATGTTGGCAATGCGCTGCCGGATTGATGGCGGAATCATCACCACATCACCGGCTTGTACTTCCTGAGGCGGATAGTCGCCGATCTCCACCCGGCCCATGCCGTCGAGGATCACGTAACGCTCGACCGTATCGCGCACGCGATGCCATTTGGTGGTGACGCCGGGTTCCACCCGCGCCCGCGCGATCGACAGCGCCGGATCGCTGTCGTCATTGGACAGTTCAAGGATATGGCAGCCTTCGTCAATAAAGACTTCAACGCCGGGATGGGAACGCAGGATGGGCGGTTTCATGGAATCAGGGGCCATTAGCAATACAGACCACACATGATACCGGCGACACTGCGCCTTGGTGCGTTTTACTCACCAATATGTGGTCGGCATTGTGCAGAAGCCGCAACACACTGCCATACTTGTTCGCCGACAAAGTGACGGCGCCCGGCCACGGAGCCGCAGCGCCACAGCAGCACTGCGGCAACACCAAGGAGGAGTCATACATGCCATCTGCCCGACAGGTTTCGCGGATACTGATCAGCCTTGCCGTAGCCTTTACGACAGGCATACCCGCATACGCCGCACAGCCAGCCAAAGGCAGCTACCCTGACCGGCCGATCCGCATGCTGATCGCGCAAACCGCAGGTGGCAATGCCGACATCATCGCCCGCGCACTGGCAGAAGGCCTCAGCGAACGGCTAGGGCAAAACGTCGTCGCCGACAACCGCGGCGGCGCCAGTGGCATCATCGCCACCGAATTGACGGTACGCGCTGCACCGGATGGCTACACCATTCTGCTGTTGCCC
>CAIZLW010000054.1 GCA_903933915.1 uncultured beta proteobacterium
ACCTGGAAGCGCGTGATGGACATGAACGACCGCGCGCTGCGCGACATCGTCATTTCCCTCGGCGGCACCGCCAACGGTTATCCGCGTGAAGACGGTTTCGACATTGTTGTGGCTTCAGAAGTGATGGCGATTTTCTGCCTGGCGACGTCGCTGAAGGATCTGAGAGCGCGCCTCGGCAACATCGTTTTCGGTTACACCCGCGAAGGCAAACCGCTGCGCGCGAGTGACCTGAAGGCGCACGGTGCGATGACGGTGCTGCTGAAAGACCAGTTGGCGCCGAACCTGGTGCAGACGCTGGAAAACAATGCCGCGTTCATTCACGGCGGTCCGTTCGCCAATATCGCCCACGGCTGCAACTCGGTGATCGCCACCAAGACCGCGCTGAAACTGGTTGACTACGTCGTCACCGAAGCCGGCTTCGGCGCCGACCTCGGCGCCGAGAAGTTTCTCGACATCAAGTGCCGCAAGGCCGGGCTGCGGCCGGCCGCGGCGGTGATCGTTGCCACCGTGCGCGCGCTGAAGCATCACGGCGGCGTCGGCAAGGAAGACCTCAACAAGGAAAACCTGGTCGCGCTGGAAAAAGGTTTGGTTAACCTTGAGCGCCACGTCCACAACGTCAAGAACGTCTACAACATTCCCTGCGTGGTGTCGGTCAACCGCTTCACCGCCGACACCAAGGCCGAAATGGATTTGCTCACCGACCGCATCGCCAAGCTGGGCGCGCGCGTCGTCGTGGCGAATCACTGGGGCGAGGGCGGCAAGGGCGCGGCCGAGCTGGCCAGCATCGTGGTCGAACTGTGCGAGCAGAAGTCGAACCCGACCTTTGTCTATGAAGACAGCGACACGCTGTGGGACAAGATGAAAAAGATCGCGACCAAGGTTTATGGCGCGGCCGACATTACTGCTGAAACCAAGGTGCGCAACCGCATCAAGGAGCTGCAGGAAGCCGGCTACGGCCATTACCCGGTTTGCGTGGCGAAAACGCAATCGTCGTTCTCGACCGATGCCAGCGTGCGCGGTGCACCCAGCGGGCACATCGTGAATGTCCGTGAAGTGCGGCTGGCCGCGGGTGCGGAATTCATTGTGATGATCTGCGGCGACATCATGACCATGCCGGGCCTGCCCAAAGTGCCGTCGTCGGAGAAGATCGACCTGACGGACGACGGCAAGGTGATCGGGCTGTTCTGATCGGTATTGCGGGAAACCCGGTGTGCGGCAGACCTTGGGTCTGTGCCATCGGGTTGGCTGCATGAAAATTGCAGGATTGCAATGCGGTCATGGTGGGGGAAGCATGCAGAAAAGCGCTAGGGCAGCATGGCAGCGGAATATCCTGATGATCGCGGCCGGTGCAATGGCCGTTGTTGCCAGTACTGCGGCGTTTGCCTCGACCGTTGAGCATCCGGCGGTATTCGGCATCCCGGTTGATTTCATCCTGTTTGCGCTGACGCTGCTTGGTGTCGCGCTGTTTCACAAACACACGCTGCGTGTGGCCCTGACCGGGCTGGCAGTGATCACGCTGTACAAGCTGGGCTTTACCGGTTTCAAGACCGGTGATGGCGTGGCCGGACTGGCCGCGCACCTGGCGCATGAATGGGTGATCCTGACCAATCTGCTGGGCCTGCTGGTCGGTTTCGCGCTGCTGTCGAATCATTTTGAAAAGAGTCACCTGCCGCAGGTGCTGCCGCGATTCCTTCCCGATGACTGGAAAGGCGGCTTTGTCCTGCTGGTGATGATTTTTGTGCTGTCGGCGTTTCTCGACAACATTGCAGCGGCGCTGATCGGCGGCACCATTGCCGCCACGGTTTTCCGTCGCAAGGTGCATATCGGTTATCTCGCCGCTATTGTGGCTGCGTCGAACGCCGGCGGCTCTGGCAGTGTCGTCGGTGATACGACGACCACGATGATGTGGCTGGACGGAGTTGATCCGCGGGACGTACTGCACGCCTATGCAGCGGCAGCGACGGCGCTGGTGATATTCGGCATCCCGGCGGCGATGCAGCAGCAGCGGTTTTCGCCGATCGTCAAAAATGAAGGCCTGCATGCGCCGGTGGATTGGGCGCGGCTCGGCATCGTCGCCTTCATTCTGGTGGCTGCGATCATTACCAATGTCACAGTCAATTTGCGTTTTAACCATCTTTCCGACGCATTCCCATTTATTGGTGTGGCGGTATGGTTGGCGATTCTGGCTTGTGTGCCGGTGCGCAAACCGCAATGGGATCTGGTGCCGGAGGCGCTCAAGGGCAGCCTCTTTCTGCTGTCGCTGGTGTTGTGCGCCTCATTGATGCCGGTGGAGAAACTGCCAGTCGCCTCATGGCAATCGGCATTCGGGCTCGGTTTCATCTCCTCGGTGTTCGACAATATTCCGCTGACCGCGCTGGCGCTGAAGCAGGGCGGTTACGACTGGGGCGTGCTGGCTTATGCAGTCGGTTTCGGCGGCTCGATGATCTGGTTCGGGTCCAGCGCCGGTGTGGCGCTGTCCAGCATGTATCCGGAAGCACGCTCGGTTGGATTGTGGCTGCGCCACGGCTGGCATGTGGCGATTGCCTACGTGATCGGATTTTTTGTGATGCTGGCGGTCATGGGCTGGGAGCCGCATGAGCCGCACAAGAAGGGTGCTCCGGCTGCGGCAGCGCAACAGACGGTTGTTCAGGGAGCAGGCGTTCGCTAAGCGCCAGCTTGTGGCGGCAAAGCTGCTGTAGATTCAGGCGTAATAACAGGGAAGGCGCGGGGGTTTTTTTGAATTCAGCGGGATATAATGCCGGTCTGACCGCGGGTCCGGAGGAGCCAGAACCGCAGTAAGCGTTTTCATTTTTTTTGCGGCCGTGTCCAGGCGATGCGGCCGCTCATTCAGGGAGTGAAATTTCTCATGAGTTTTAGCGATACAGCGTTCTGGATAGCCCTGATGCAGATTATCGGGGTCAATATCGTGTTGTCAGGCGATAACGCCGTGGTGATCGCGCTGGCGGCGCGTTCACTGCCGCCGAAGCAGCAAAATGCGGCGGTGATGTGGGGCAGCGGCGCGGCGGTGGTGATGCGGATCATCCTGACCATCATTGCCGTAGAGATGCTGAAGTGGCCTTATCTGAAACTCGTCGGCGCGGTGCTGCTGTTGTGGATCGCGGTGCAACTGCTGATGCCTGAGGATGGCGGCGAGGATGGCGTTCAGGCGAGTGGCAGCATGGCTGCAGCGATCAAGACTATTTTGATCGCCGATCTGGTGATGAGCCTCGACAACGTGATTGCGGTCGCTGCTGCGGCAAAGGGCAGCATGGTGCTGCTGATCGCCGGCCTTGCCATTTCGATCCCCCTCGTGATCTTCGGCTCGACGCTGTTGTTGAAACTGATGGACCGTTACCCGGTCATCATTACCATCGGCGCCGCACTGCTTGGCTGGGTCGCCGGTGAAATGGCGATTACAGATCCGCTGGTCAAGGATTGGGTCAATGCCAATATGGAGTGGCTGCATTACGTGGCGCCCGCTGCCGGTGCGATTTTTGTGGTGGGGCTTGGCAGATTTCTCGCGGCGAAAGCGCAGCGGGAACACAAGGAGGTCGTCGATCTGGCAAGCGGCGACCAGCAGTCTTAATTGTAATATATTGTTTTTAAACAGATTTTAGAGGTATCCCATGTTGAAATGGCTGGTTCCGGTGGATGGTTCCGAGAGCGCGGTGCGGGCGGTGAGTCACATGATCGACAAGCTCCAGTGGTTCAAGCAACCCATTGAGATTCATTTGCTGAACGTGCAGCATCCGATGCCTTACGGCAATCGGGTGACCTCTGCGGTCGGACATGACAAGGTTGCCGAATACCACCATGAAGAGGGGCTGGCCGCGTTGCAGCCGACGCGCGCAAAACTCGATGCGGCTGGTGTGAAATATGTGTTTCACATCGGGGTCGGCGACGCTGCTGAAACCATCGTCAGCTATGCGAAGGACAAGGGCTGCCACCAGATCGTTATGGGCACGCGCGGACTTGGGTCGGTTTCCAACATGATTATGGGGTCGGTGGCGACCAAGGTGATCCACCTTGCTGACATTCCGGTGCTGCTGGTGAAGTAAGCGGCCTGGTCCGGATGTTGCGGAATCTTGATTGCGGTCAATTCTTTCGGGTATCCGGATGCGGAAGAATGACCACACGGCGAACACAATATAAAAGTTGGGCCGCGGCGGTATCGCGGGTTTACTCAGCAAGCCGTCGTTTAACTGATTAGGAGGAGTGATATGAATAATATTCAGCGAGTATTTGCGCGCGGCCTTCTGCCGCTCGTGGCAGCGTTCGGCCTTGTTGCAGCGGCGACCCCCGCGGCGGCATGGGAGCCTACCAAACCGGTTGAGTTCATCATCCCCGCCGGCACCGGCGGCGGCGCCGACCAGATGGCCCGCCTGATCCAGGGTATTGTCGCCAAGCACAATCTGATGAAGCAGGCGTTGATTCCTGTAAACAAGTCAGGTGGCGCGGGTGCTGAAGGTTTCCTGGAACTCAAGGCAGCCAAGGGCGACCCGCACAAGATCATCATCACGCTGTCGAATCTGTTCACGACGCCGATGGCGACCGGTGTGCCGTTCAACTGGAAGGATCTGACCCCGGTGGCGATGCTGTCGCTCGACAACTTCGTGCTGTGGGTGAATGCGGAAGACCCCTATAAAACGTCCAAGGAATATCTGGATGCGGTGAAAAAGGGCGGCCCCAATTCCTTCAAGATGGGCGGTACGGGTTCCAAGCAGGAAGACCAGATCATCACCGTGGCGATCGAAAAGGCGGTCGGCGTCAAGTTCACCTACATCCCGTTCAAGGGTGGTGGCGCGGTGGCGACCCAACTGGTCGGCAAACACATCAATTCGAGTGTGAATAATCCGATTGAGGCGGTGGCGCAATGGCGCGCCGGCGCACTGCGCGCGCTGTGCGTATTTGACGACGCGCGTATGCCCTATAAAGACAAGGTCACCCCAACCCAGGCCTGGGGCGACATTCCGACCTGCAAGGAAGCCGGCATTCCGATGGAATACGTGATGCTGCGCGGCATTTTCATGCCGGCTGGCGTATCCCCGGACGTAGTTGCTTTCTATGTCGACCTGTTCACCAAAGTGCGCGCGACGCCGGAATGGAAAAAGTTCATGGAAGATGGCGCGTTCAACCAGACTTTCCTGACGGGCAAAGCCTATGTTGACTGGGTGACCAAGGCAGAGGCGCTGCACCGCGACCTGATGAAGGAAGCCGGATTCCTCGCCAAACCCTGATCGTTGAGCACGGATCCTGTGGGCTGTTTCCGGCCCGCAGGACAACTGCGCCGCTACCGATGGACATGGTTGTTTTTCAAGTTTTCCTCTATAAGCGCTGATTCCGATGGATAACAAGCAGAGTGCCGGTGATGTTGCTCGCCCGGGTATTTCGATCCGGGCCGCGGAAATTGTGGTGGCAGTGATCCTGCTGGGTCTGGGCGGGCTGGTTGTTTTTGACAGCGCGCGACTCGGATTCCGCTGGGCAGGTGACGGGCCGGAGGCGGGTTATTTCCCGTTTTATATCGGTGCGTTCATTTGTGTAGCGAGCGTGGCCACTCTGGGCCAGGCATTGTTCGGCAAGCAGCGCAACAGCGGCAGGCTGTTTGTTGAATGGGAACAACTCAAGCTGGTGATGTCGGTTCTGGTGCCGGCGTTGTTTTTTGTGCTGGGTATCCAGTTAATCGGCATTTATGTCGCATCCGTGGCCTATATCGCGTTTTTCATGGTCTGGCTCGGCAAATACAGCTGGATCAAGGGCGTGACGCTGGGCATTGCCGTCAGCGTCGTGACGTTCATGATGTTCGAAATATGGTTCAAGGTGCCGCTGTTCAAGGGCGCATTCAATCCGCTGAGCGTCATCGGTTATTGACCGGGCGCGACAAGCACAGACCGACTTAGGGGAGCTGGCACCTTGGAAGAAATCAATGCCCTGTTTCACGGGTTTTCCGTTGCGCTGACACCGTTCAACCTGCTGCTGATGTTTGTCGGCGTGACGCTGGGCGTCATCATCGGCGTGCTGCCGGGGCTGGGCGGCGCCAACGGCATTGCGATCCTGCTGCCGCTGACCTTTTCGATGCCGCCGACATCCGCCGTGATCATGCTCTCCTGCATTTACTGGGGGGCGCTGTTCGGCGGCGCGATTACCTCCATCCTGTTCAACATCCCGGGCGAGCCGTGGTCGGTGGCGACCACCTTCGATGGTTACCCGATGGCGCAGCAGGGCAAGGCGGGTGAGGCGCTGACCACGGCGTTCACATCTTCGTTCGTCGGCGCGTTTTTTGCGGTGGTGATGATTACCTTCCTCGCGCCACTGGTGGCGAAATTCGCACTGCAATTCGGTCCACCGGAGTTCTTCGCGGTGTTTTTCCTGACCTTCTGCAGTTTCATCGGCATGGGCAAGGAGCCGCCGTTCAAGATTGTCGCGGCGATGATGCTCGGCTTTGCGCTGGCCGCGGTGGGCATCGATACGGTGACCGGGCAGTTGCGGCTGATATTCGGCTGGCATGAGCTGATGCGCGGTTTTGACTTCCTGATCGCGGTGATCGGCCTGTTCGGCATCGGTGAAATACTGCTGTCGATGGAGGAGGGTCTGTCATTTTCCGGTCGTGCGGCCAAGATCGACATGCGGATCGTTATTGATACCTGGAAAAAGCTGCCGAAGTACTGGATGACTTCGCTGCGCAGTTGCATCATCGGCTGCTGGATGGGCATCACCCCGGGTGGCGCCACTCCGGCCTCGTTCATGAGTTACGGCATTGCCAAGCGCATGTCGCCCGACGGCGCCAAGTTTGGTACCGGCATGGCGGAGGGCGTGATCGCGCCGGAAACTGCCGCGCATGCCGCCGGCACCGCAGCATTGCTGCCGATGTTGTCGCTGGGCATTCCGGGATCGCCGACGGCGGCGGTGCTGCTCGGCGGCCTGCTGATCTGGGGCCTGCAGCCGGGGCCGCTGCTGTTTGTCGAGCAGAAGGATTTTGTCTGGGGGCTGATTGCCAGCATGTATCTGGGCAACATCGCCGGCCTGATCATCGTGCTGACCTGTGTGCCGCTGTTCGCGGCGATTCTGCGCGTGCCGTTTTCGATCATCGCGCCGGTGATCATCGTCATCTGCGCGATCGGCGCCTACACCGTGCACAACGCGATGCTCGATATCTGGCTGATGATGTTGTTTGGCGTTGCAGGCTACGCGTTCAAGAAACTGTCCTACCCGCTGGCGCCGCTGGTGCTGGCGCTGGTGCTCGGCGACCAGGCCGAGAGCGCATTCCGCCAGTCGATGCTGATGTCGCAGGGTGACGTCAGTATCTTTTTCGCCAACGGACTGGTCGCCAGCATCATGGGCCTGGGACTGCTGATGCTGGTATGGCCGTTTATCGGCAAGCTGAAGGACGCGTTGCGCAAGAGTGCGGCATGATCGCTTAAGTAATCGGGCGCCGGAGACTGATTAAAGGTTTCGGGTAAACGCAAAAAATCCGGCTCAAGCGAACATCGCCTGAGCCGGATTTTTTACTGCTTGCAGTGATTCGGTGCTGACAGCAGCCCGGTTTATTTCTTTTTTGCCGCCGTCGGATTCAGGCTGGTGATGCGACCGCTTTCAGTACCCGCGGTTTCGTCGATGACGGCATTGATCAGCGTGGGTTTGCGCGAACGCACGGCTTCTTCCACCGCCTTGCGCAGTTCCGCCGGGGTCGTGGCATGCACCCCGACGCCGCCGAATGCTTCCATCATCTTGTCGTAACGCGCGCCCTTGACGAACACCGTGGGCGCGACATCCGGGCCTCCCGTCGGATTGACGTCGGTGCCCTTGTAAACGCCGTTATTGTTCATGACCACCACGCAAACCGGCAGGTTGTAGCGGCAGATGGTCTCGACTTCCATGCCGGAGAAGCCGAAGGCGCTGTCGCCCTCGACTGCGATCACCGGCTGGCCGCTGACCACGGCGGCGGCGACGGCAAAGCCCATGCCGATGCCCATCACGCCCCAGGTGCCGACATCCAGGCGTTTGCGCGGTTTGTACATGTCGACGATGCTGCGGGTGAAGTCGAGCGCGTTGGCGCCTTCGTTGACCAGCATCGCATCCGGGTTGTCCTTGATGACGTCGCGCATCACGTTCAGCGCACTGTGGAAATTCATCGGGCTCGGATTTTTGGCCAGGGTCTCGGCCATCTTGGCGATGTTTTTGGTTTTGCGTTCGTCGATCGCGCCCAGCCAGTCACCGGAGGGCTGCGGCCAGCCGGCGCCGGCCGCCTTGATGCCACCGAGCATCGCCGACACGCAGGAGCCGATATCACCGACCACCGGGGCGTCGATGCGCACGTTGCTGTCGGCTTCCTGCGGCGAAATATCGATCTGGATGTACTTCTGCCCACCCCAGGCCTTGTGATCCTTGCCGCCCCAGGTCTTGCCCTTGCCGTGTGACAGCAGCCAGTTGAGCCGCGCGCCGATCAGCAGCACCACGTCGGCTTCGGGCAGCACGTAGGAACGCGCGGCGGCTGCGGATTGCTGGTGCGTGTCGGGCAGCAGGCCCTTGGCCATCGACATCGGCAGGTAAGGGATGCCGGTTTTTTCGACCAGTGCGCGGATGTCGTCATCGGCCTGGGCATAGGCGGCGCCCTTGCCCAGCACGATCAGCGGACGTTTGGCGGTTTTCAGCAGGTCCAGCGCGCGCTGCACCGCGTCCGGGGCCGGGATCTGGCGCGGCGCCGGATCGACGACCTTGATCAGCGAGGCGCGGCCGGCGGCCGCATCCATGCTCTGCGCAAACAGTTTGGCGGGCAGATCGAGGTAGACGCCGCCTGGGCGGCCGGAGACGGCAGCGCGGATGGCGCGCGCGATACCGACGCCGATGTCCTCGGCATGCAGCACGCGGAAGGCGGCCTTGCACAGCGGTTTGGCGATGGCCAACTGGTCCATCTCTTCGTAGTCGCCCTGCTGCAGGTCGACGATCTCGCGCTCGCTGGAGCCGCTGATCAGGATCATCGGGAAGCAGTTGGTGGTGGCGTTGGTCAGTGCGTTAAGGCCATTGAGAAATCCAGGGGCGGACACCGTCAGGCAGATGCCGGGCTTTTGTGTCATGAACCCGGCGATTGCGGCGGCATGGCCGGCATTCTGTTCATGGCGGAACGAAATCATGCGCATGCCCGCGGCCTGTATCTTGCGGGTGAGGTCGGTAATGGGAATGCCGGGCAGACCGAAAATGGTATCAATGTCGTTGAGTTTCAGCGCATCGATAACCAGATTAAAGCCGTCGGTCAGTTCTTGTGATTGGGTGTCGGTCGTCATGTCGGGATGCCTCGTGATCTTGCCGTCGATTGAACAGGAGTTTTCTCGTTTAAACCCGCCGTGGTGAGTAGACACGGGGCCGAATTGCTCAGGGCCGTATTGCTTCGGTTCACGGCGAATCTAAGCCCCTTAAACAGGGCTGTGATTAGCTGGGGCGTATCATAGGCGGGGGCATGCGCCGGCTCTCTTGACCCCGGTCAATTTTTACGCCGGGACGGTTTTATGGCCCCCTGAGTTCAATGGCTATGGCAGGGTATTGCAATGCATCAAATTCCCCGTGCTGTTTGGATGCGCCGGGCCGGAAGGTGATCAGATTTTTCCGCGCCGCTTCAGCCGGCTCAGGGTTTCCGGTGACAGGTTCAGATAGGAGGCCAGTTCCTTTTTTGGCAGGCGTTCACCCAGTTCGGTGTTTTTGCGCATGAACCGCTGCACCCGGCCCGGAGCATCCAGCAGATGCAGGGTGATGGTATGTGCCATGACTTCGCTCATCAGTCGCATCACTTCCAGTTCGAATTCGCCCTTGATTTTTGCATGGCGCTCGAGGAACGCCGCCCACTGCAGCATCGACAGCTTGGCTGCGCGCACGCGGGTGACCGCGCGGATCGAATACGGCATCGGCGTTTTCAGCCGCCATGCGGCATAACTGGTGTCGATGTCGCTTTCGGCGGCAAAACGCAGAATCATCTCCTTGCCCTGGGCATTGGAAACGGTGCGTTTCAGAATGCCGTCGATGATGAAATACTGCTCCATTGCATGCGTGCCCTGGTGCTCCAGGGTTTCGCTTTTGGCGTAATCGGTGATTTCCAGCAGCGGCTCGAATTCGTTCCATTGCGCCGCGCTGAGGTTTTTCAAAACCATGTTCTGCCGCAACTGCAGGCGGATGATTTTGGATTGGGGGTGCAGCGCAAGCTGGGTCATGGGTGGCGGCGGAAAGTGCGGGGGAAGGCGCGAAGGACAGCAGGGGATGGATTTTATAACTATTTGTTTATTAGGTAAAATTTTGGTGTGGAATCTTGACTCTGGTCAAGGTCAGGGTGATGGCCATTACCTATAGTGGCGCCCTCTCACCTGGGGACGGATTATGGGGGGGGTAGGCGCGGCTGCATTTAAAATTGTGCGGACGGCCTTTTCGCTGCGATTAGCGCGGCGATCATCACGGGCAGGCAGCCTTTTTTCTGCCACAGAATTTTTTGGAGATCAAAATGGAAGCATTAAAGGGTGTTCGAATTCTCGACATGACCCACGTACAGGCGGGCCCGACATGCTCGCAGTTGCTGGCGTGGATGGGCGCGGATGTGATCAAGTTCGAGCCGCCGCAGGGTGACGCGACGCGCGGTCAGCTGCGCGACGTGCCGAACGCCGACAGTCTTTATTTCACCATGCTGAACTGCAACAAGCGTTCGATCACGGTGAACATGAAGAATCCGGATGGCAAAAAAGTCTTTGTCGATCTGCTGATGAAGTGCGACATCATCATGGAAAACTTCGGCCCCGGCGTGCTCGACCGCTTCGGCTTCACCTGGGAAAAGATTCACGAGATCAATCCGAAGATCGTCATGGGCTCAATCAAGGGATTCGGTTCCAACGGCCCGTATTCGGATTTCAAGGCCTACGAAAACGTCGCGCAGGCGATGGGCGGCGCGATGAGCACCACCGGCGTGCCCGACGGCCCGCCGTTTGTCACTGGCGCGCAGATCGGCGATTCCGGCACCGGCCTGCATCTGGCGATCGGGCTTCTGGCCGCGTTGCACCAGGCCAACCGCACCGGCCAGGGCCAGTATGTCGAAGTGGCGATGATGGACGGCGTGATGAACCTGTGTCGCGTGAAGTGGCGCGACCACCAGCGCCTGACCCGCGGCGATATGCCGGAATATTCGGTGCCGACCTACAAGGGCATGGGCGAAACACCGCGTGCCGGCAACGATTCCGGTGGCGGCCAGCTCGGCAACGCCATTCATTGCAAGCCGCACGGCGCCAACGACTGGCTGTATATCGTGGTGCAGGAGGCGGTGTGGGATGCCCTGGCCAAACGCATCGGCCCGGATGTCGGTATGTCCGATCTCGCAACTGATGCGCGGTTCGCCACCATCGGCGAGCGCCGCAAGAACCAGCAGCTGATGTGGACGCTGATCAACAAGTTCGCGGAAAAATTCACCAAGCGCGAATTCATGGCCATCCTCAATCCGCTGGATGTGCCCTGCGGTCCGATCATGTCGACGGAGGATCTGGCCAACGACGAACACGTGCGCGGTCGCGAAATGTATGTCGAGCTCGATCATCCGCAGCGCGGCAAGTGGTACAACGTCGGCATGCCGATCAAGCTGTCGGCGTCACCGGCGGTGATCAAGCGTTCGCCGCTGCTCGGCGAACATACCGACGAAGTGCTGAAGGACGTGCTCGGCTACGGCGGCGATGACATCGAAAAGCTGAAGGCTGCGGGCGCATTCAGCCTGCCGCCGAAGAAAAAATAAACCCGAACCGGCTCGTCATCCATCAAGGAATTCATCATGAAAATTGCAATTATCGGACAGCAGGATTTCGGCAAGGAAGTGCTCGAGGCGTTTCTCGTGCGCAAGGATGAGGTGGCGGGCGTGTTCTGCGCGCCAGAGAAACCCGGCGCGAAAGCCGATCCGCTGCGCACTGCAGCCGAGGCGCACGGTCTGAAGGTGTTCCAGTTTCCGTCGCTGCGCGTGCCGGAAGCGCACGACGCGCTGAAGTCGCTGAATGTCGACATCGGCGTGATGGCCTATGTACTGCAGTTCGCGCCGGATACGTTTGTGCGTCTGCCGCGGCTGGGCATGATCCAGTTTCACCCGTCAATGCTGCCGAAGTATCGCGGCCCGTCGTCGATCAACTGGCCGATCATCCGCGGTGACAGTAAAACCGGGCTGACCATTTTCCGTCCCAATGAGGGCTTGGATGAAGGTCCGGTGATCCTGCAGAAGACCTGCGACATCGGCCCCGACGAAACCATCGGCGAGGTCTATTTCAACAAGCTGTTCCCGATGGGCGTCAAGGCCATGCTGGAGGCGGCGGACCTGGTGTTTGCCGGCAAACATACTGAGACGGTGCAGGACGAGTCGCAGGCCAGTTACGAAGGCTGGTGCCGTGCCGGCGAGGCGCACATTCAGTGGGCCAACCATGTCGACTTCGTTTACAACGTGATCCGCGGTACCAATCCGGCGCCCGGCGCATGGACCACGCTCAACGGCAAGAAAGTGCAGATTTTCGATGCGCGCAAACAGCTGTTCCGCCGCTTTGCCGATGTCGTCGGCAAGATCGGCGAAGTCGCCGAGGTGAGCGAAGGCAGTTTCAAAGTGACGGCGCAAGGCGGTTTCATTGAAGTGCTGCGCGCGCGTGGTGAAGACGGCAAGAAGTTGTCGGGCGGTGAGTTTGCACGGGCGAATGGACTCGCGAAGGGTGCGCTGCTCGGCACCTGATGCCGATCAGGGGTTTTGCCCTGTTCAAGGCCACGCTCCGGCGTGGCCTTTTTATTTTTATAATAACTCATTGTTTTTATTATTATTTTTTGTGGTTTTTCAATGGCTCCGGTGAGCAACTGCTGTTGAGCCTGACGTCCATCGGTGTGTGCAGACCGATGGTCGGACAAGTCTGAATACTGTGTGACGTTTCACACTAAGTACTTAAAAAAACAAAACTTTCAGGGGGGGAATATCGTAAAATCTTTGAGATTCCGTCGTTAAGCCATTCAGCAGAAACATAAAAACAACGCGGACCGGGGCGTAATTAGGGATGAAAAAGCTGAGCTTCTGGAAGGCGGACTGGTTTCTCGGGCTCTTGGTCGCCATCGTGATGATGATTGCGGCGCGCGGGGACCTGATCCAGAGCCTGGAACGTAAGGCCTACGATCTCGGGGTCAAGGCGGCTTCACGCACGCCATCCGATCGCATCGCCATCATCGCCATCGATGACGCCAGCATCGCCAATATCGGACGGTGGCCGTGGTCGCGCGATGTCCACGCCCGGATGATTGACCTCCTCGGCGGCGCCAAGGCAAAAGTCATTGCCAACACCACCTTCTTCTTTGAGCCCCAGCGCGACGCCGGCCTCGCCTACATCGAGAAACTGATGGTGCTGCAGCAGGCCGCACCGGCAGATGCCGGCAAAGCGGGCGCAGGTGATGACGTGTTGGCGAAGATCGGCGGCATTTTGACTGAAGCCGAGCAGGTGCTGAATACCGACCGCAAACTGGCCGGCAGCATCAAGCAGGCGGGCAATGTCGTGCTGCCGATGATCTTCCAGCAACTGACCGAACCCCAGGGCAATCCCGACAAACCGCTGCCAGCCTATGTCAGCGCGAACAGCATTGCATTGGCAGGCGCCGGTGAATGGCTGCCGCCGCCGGGCATTCTGCCGATTTATCCGATTGCCGAACTGGGTGCTGCGCTGCCCGGGATCGGCCATCTGAACGCCGACCACGATGTCGATGGCGCGGTGCGCGCCGAGCCGCTGCTGGTGCGCTACTACGACCAGTTGTTCCCCGCGTTGTCGCTGCAAGTTGCGGCGCGCAGCCTGAACCTCGGGGTTGCCGACCTCAAACCGGTATGGGGCGAAGCACTGCAGGTGGGCAAATTGCGGGTGCGCACCGATGCGGAACTGCGCATGCACACTTTTTTTTACGCCGACCGCGACGGTCGTCCGCCGTTTCCGGTGGATTCGTTTTTCGACGTGATCAGCGGCAAGGTGCCGGCTTCCAAATACCAGGACAAGATCGTGCTCATCGGCGCCACTGCCGCGGGCCTGGGCACGGCGCAGGTGACGCCGGTCTCGCCGGCGACAGCACCCGTGATGACGCTAGCCCATACGGTTTCGAGCATTCTTGGCGAGCACTTTTTTATTACCCCGTCGTGGGGCATCTGGGTGCAGGCAGGCGTTTTTCTTCTCGTCGCTCTGTATCTGATCGTGGTGTTGCCGCGGCTCAAGGCCGGCGTCGCGGCGGTGGTCAGCCTGGGGATCGGCATCATTCTGCTGGGCACGCACTTCGGCCTGATGATTACGCAGTTGATGTGGGTGCAACTGATGGGCGCGACGGCACTGTTGGCGATCGGCTATGCCGCTTTGACGACCAAGCGGTTTCTGGTCACCGAGCGCGGCAAGGAAAAATCCGATGCCGAGTCGGCCGAATCGAGCCGCATGCTGGGCATTGCCTACCAGGCGCAAGGGCAGCTCGATCTGGCGTGGGACAAATTCCGCCAGTGCCCGCTGGCAGATCCGGTGATGGAAAACCTCTACAGCCTTGCGCTGGATTTCGAGCGCAAACGGCAGTTCAACAAGGCGGAATCGGTGTTCCGCTACATGGCTGAATTCAATCCCAAGTTCCGTGATCTGGAGCAGCGGCTGACTCGGGCCAAGGCGTTGTCGGAGACCGTCATCCTGGGCGGCGCGCAGGGGCACCCGGGCGGCACGATGATGCTCGAAGGCGGCGGCATGGAAAAACCCATGCTTGGTCGCTACCAGATCGAGAAGGAGCTCGGCAAGGGTGCGATGGGCGTCGTTTATCTCGGCAAGGATCCCAAAATCGGCCGGGTTGTTGCGATCAAGACCATGGCGTTGTCGCAGGAGTTCGAGGGCGATGAGCTGGTCGAGGTCAAGGAGCGGTTCTTCCGCGAAGCCGAAACCGCGGGACGGTTGACGCACCCGAATATCGTGACGATTTACGACGCCGGCGAAGAACATGACTTGGCTTTTATCGCGATGGAGTTTCTGAAAGGCCGCGATCTGGTGCCGTACACCAAGAAAGATGCGCTGCTGCCGGCACTGCTGGTGATGTCCATTGTCGCCCGGGTGGCGGAGGCGCTGGGTTATGCGCACCAGCAGAACGTGGTGCACCGGGACATCAAGCCGGCGAATATCATGTATGAACCGGAGAGCGACACGCCGAAAGTCACCGACTTCGGCATTGCCCGCGTGACAGATTCCTCCAAGACCAAGACCGGGATGGTGCTGGGCACGCCGTCGTACATGTCGCCCGAGCAACTGGCCGGCAAGAAGGTTGAGGGTCGCTCGGACCTGTTTTCACTGGGCGTCACGCTGTACCAGATGCTCAGCGGCAGTCTGCCATTTACGGGCGACTCCATGGCGCAGCTGATGTTCAAGATCGCCAATGAGCCGCATGCCGACATCCGCACCGTCAACCCCGGTTTGCCCACCTGCGTTGCCGCGGTCGTCAACAAATCACTGGCCAAGGACCCGGATCAGCGTTACCAGACCGGCGAACAGATGGCAAAAGCCATCCGCTTGTGCCTTGGAACCATGAATGCACCGGCCAGACCGGCTGCTGCGGTATCCTGAGGTTATTGCATGGCTGACTTATCCAACGTGATTGAACTTGCCACAGCGACCCATTCTGGGATGGTTCGCTCGCACAATGAAGACAGTATTGCCGCTGATGCCGCAGTCGGGCTCGCGGTATTGGCCGACGGCATGGGTGGTTACAACGCCGGCGAGGTGGCCAGCGGCATCGCGGTTGCGATGATCAGCGCCGAGATCAAAAAAAATCTGGCTGCAATTGCCGGCGAACTGGATGTTGCTACGGCGGAGAAATTGGTCGGCGAGCATGCCGTTCGCGCCAACAACGCAATCTTCCAGGCTTCGCAGAGTCAGCCGCAATATGCCGGGATGGGCACCACACTGGTCGTTGCGCTGTGGCACGATGACCATATGATCGTCGGGCACATCGGCGACTCGCGCCTGTACCGGATGCGCGGCAGCAAGCTGGAGCAGGTGACGCGCGACCATTCCTTGCTGCAGGAGCAGATCGACAGCGGCCTGATTACCAAGGAGCAGGCGCGGCATTCGCAGAACAAGAATCTGGTGACCCGGGCGGTCGGCATCGACCCGGAGGTCGACGCCGAAGTGCACAGTTATCCGGTACAGGCAGGGGATATTTACCTGCTGTGTTCGGACGGTCTGAATGACATGGTGACCGATGAGGATATGGAGTTGACGCTGTCCTCGCTGCAGGCCAACCTGCCGCTGGCGGCGGAACAACTGGTGCAGCAGGCCAATGACAATGGCGGTCGTGACAATGTTTCGGTTATTCTGGTGCGTGTGCTGAAGAGTTTCCCGGCCCGCAGCGGTTTGGTGGACAGGCTCAAGTCCTGGTTCAGATAAGCAACGGGGATGACACTATGGCGAAGTTGATACTTTCTCTCGAAGGCTCGGTAATCCGCGAGGTGCCGCTCGACAAGGAGCGCATCATGATCGGCCGCAAGCCTTCCAACGAAATCCAGATCGAGAATCTCGCGGTCAGCGGGGAGCATGCCTGCATCGTGACGATACTCAATGATTCGTTTCTCGAAGATATGGGTTCGACCAACGGCACCCTGGTCAACGGCAACCCGATCAAGAAACACATCCTCCAGAACAACGATGTGATCGAGATCGGCAAATACAAGCTCAAGTACGTCGCTGAAGCGCCGGCGCATACGCCGGCGGAAGATTTCGAGAAGACCATGATCCTGCGCCCGTCGGCCAGACCCGCCGCTGCGCCGAAACCCGCCAACGAGCCAGCGCCGGCGGCCAAGCCTTCGACCCCGCCGCCTACGCCCAAGCTGATGACGCCGGCAGTGTCTGTGCCCCCCGCGGCACCCGCAGCCAAGCCTGCGGCTCAGCCGGCACCGGTAGCAGCAGCGGCCAAGCCCGGCGAGCCCTATCTGCTCGCCGCCGTGCAGATCCTCACCGGCCCCAGTGCGGGCCGTGAACTGGATCTGGTCAAGAACCTGACCACGCTGGGCAAACCGGGTCTGCAGGTGGCCGTTATCACGCGCCGCCCCCAGGGCTACTTTATTACTCATGTCGAGGGTGCCAAATTCCCGATCATCAACGGCAAGATGATTGATGCTCAGGCCCAGCCTTTGCACGATCACGATGTGATTGAACTGGCCGGCGTCAAAATGGAATTCTTCATCAAGAAATAATCAGCGCGCGCTGCGCCGGTGCGGCGAATTTTTTCGCGCTCGTCCAAGCGGGCACGGCGCCGGCTTCCGGTCGATGGCAGGCGGCATTCCCCGGGGTTGGTTGATGGCTATACAGGCAGGGTCTCGGACGGCCCGGACCCTTGGACGCGAATGCAGGCCGCGCTTACAGCGGGATTGGTATAGGACGACAGGGTGAAGAAAAATCTGAATCGCATCTTGATCGGGCTGGTCATCACCGGCTTTTTCCTTGCGCATGCGATACATGTCTTCCGTCTGCCGTTGCTCGACAACCTCGAGGCCATTGTTTACGACACCCGCCTGCGACTGACCATGCCGCGGACAGTGGATCCGCGGGTCGTCATTCTCGACATCGACGAGAAAAGCCTGCTGGAAAAGGAAAAGGGCGGTGAAGGCCGCTGGCCGTGGCCGCGTGACCGGCTGGCGCTGCTGCTCGACAAGCTGTTTGATAAATACGGCATTGCGGTGGTCGGTTTCGACGTGGTGTTTGCCGAGCGCGACGAGTCGTCGGGCATCCGTGTGCTGGAGCGCCTGAGCCAGCGCGAGTTGCGCGGCGTCCCGCAATTCCAGTCCGTGCTGGACCAGGTGCGGCCGCAGCTGGAATACGACGACATATTCGCCCGCAAGATGAAGGGGCGCGCGGTCGTTCTGGGGCACGTGTTTCTGAGCGACGATCCCGCCAATGCCAGTCGCAAGGGCATGTTGCCGCCGCCGGTGCTGCCCGAAGGGGCTTTCGGGCAACGCAAGATCGGGGTGACCTCGTGGAGCGGCTATACCGCGAATCTGGAACGGTTGCAGAGGGCGGCCACGAGCGCGGGGCATATCAACCCGTTGCCGGATACCGACGGCATTACCCGTCGGGTGCCGATCCTGGTTGAATATAACAACGCCTATTACGAACCGCTGTCGCTGGCGATGGTGCGCGCGGTTCATGGCAAACCTCCGGTGCAGGCGGTGGTCAGTGAGGACGGCAGTTCGACGCAATACAGCGGTCTTGAATGGGTCAAGACCGGCCCCTTCGAAATCCCGGTCGACGATCAGGCTGCGGCGCTGGTGCCTTATCGCGGCGGCAAGGGCAGCTACCGCTATTACTCGCTGGTCGACGTGCTGCACGAGCGGATTCCGGTTGAGGAACTCAAAGGCAAGATCGCCTTGGTTGGCACCACCGCGCCCGGGCTGCTCGATTTGCGGGCGACGCCCGTCGATCCGGTGTTTCCCGGGGTGGAGATCCACGCCAATCTGATCGGCGGCATTCTTGACGGCAACATCAAGCAGCGGCCGCCTTATGTGGTGGGTGCGGAGTTTGTGCTGCTGCTGATCGCCGGGGTTGGGCTGTGCCTGCTGTTGCCGATGCTGACTCCGTTCAAGTCGATGCTTGTCTCGGCTGTCTTGTTGCTCGGCGTGATCGGTACCAACCTGCTGGTTTTTCATTCCGGCAGCCTGGTGCTGCCGCTGGCCTCCGGCCTGGTCCTGATCCTGGTGCTGTTTACATTCAACATGGCGTACGGCTTCCTGGTCGAGGCACGCGGCACCCGCCTGATTACGGGGCTGTTTGGCCAATATGTGCCGCCTGAACTGGTTGAGGAGATGGCGCGCAACCCCGAGCAGTTCAACATGGCGCCGCGCGCCGAGGATCTGTCGGTGCTGTTCTCGGACGTGCGCGGTTTCACGACGATTTCGGAAACCCTGTCGCCGGACGACCTTTCGCTTTATATCAACGATTACCTGACCACGATGAGTCTGGTCATCCGCGAAGGCCATCGCGGCACGCTCGACAAGTACATCGGCGATGCGGTGATGGCGTTCTGGGGCGCACCGGTGGCAAATCCCAACCATGCGCAGGATGCCGTGCTTGCGGCGCTGGACATGATGAAGCAGGCCAAGGTTCTCAACGAAAAATTCCATGCCAAAAACTGGCCGCCGTTTGCGATCGGTATCGGCGTCAACTCGGGCACGATGCGCGTGGGCGACATGGGATCGCAGATCCGCAAGGCGTACACGGTGATGGGCGACGCGGTGAATCTGGGTTCGCGGCTGGAGGGCATCACCAAGCAGTATGGCGCAGACATACTGATCGGCCAGGAAACCAAGAACCGCATCACCGGCATCGTTTTGCGCGAGATCGACATGGTGCAGGTCAAGGGCAAGGACGAACCGATCACCATTTACCAGCCGCTGGGTCTGGAAGGCGAGGTTGAGCAGGCGGCGCTTGATGAAATCAAACTGTGGAACCAGGCGCTGCGCTATTACCGCACCCAGGAATGGGACAAGGCCGAGATGCAGCTGCTGAATCTGCAGAAAATCTCCCAGCGCTACCTGTATGAAGTATTTATCGAACGTATCGCGGCTTATCGTGCCCACCCGCCCGAGCCGTCCTGGAACGGTGTGCACAAGTTCGAGACCAAGTAATGAGGCTGCGCATACTGGGCTGCAGTGGCGGCATCGGCGGTGAACTCCGCACCACATCGATGCTGCTGGATGACGATGTGCTGATCGACGCCGGCACTGGCGTCGGTGATCTGTCTCTGCAGCAGTTGGCGCAGATTGACCATATTTTCGTCACCCATTCCCATCTGGATCATGTCACTTCGATCCCGTTTCTGCTGGACACGGTTGGATTCCAGCGTGACAAGCCGATTACGCTGCACGCCACCCAGGAAACGCTCGATATCCTCAGCGCCCACCTGTTCAACTGGCGGATGTGGCCGGATTTCCGGCAGATCCCGGATACAACGGCGCCGATCTTGCGTTATTCGCCGGTCTGCATCGGTGAACCGGTGGCGCTGGGTGGCGGTCGTTACGTGACGCCGCTGCCGGCTAATCACGTTGTCCCGGCCGTGGGTTACCAGCTCGATTCCGGCCGCGGCAGTCTGGTGTTTACCGGGGATACCACCACGAATCCACCGCTCTGGGATTTTGTTAATAAAATCAAAGGGTTGAAGTTTCTAATTATCGAGTCTGCGGTTTCGGACGGGGAGCGTGAACTGGCCATTGCCTCGAAGCATCTGTGCCCCGGGCTGCTGGCGGATGAACTCGCCAGTCTGGAGCTGGACCCGGCCATTTATGTGACACACTTCAAACCGCGGGAAGCGGAACTTATCATGGAGCAGATTGCCGCCCGGGTGCCGCAACGCCGGGCGCGTATGCTTCAGCAGAACCAGCTATTTGAATTCTGAGTCCGGCGCGGCGCTTGACGCCAGCCGCTACTGCAGCAGTGGGAACAGTGAGGTAATCATGAGCACAGTACTCCAGAGCAAACCGGTCGCTGCCGACAATCTGGCTGAAAAGCTGGGTTTTCAGCAGAAGCTGCAGGCGGTGACCAACAAGATTCATGCGACGAAAAACATCGACGAGATCATCCTGGAGCTGTCGCAGGAGTTGTGCAACCTGTTCAACGCCGACCGATTGACGATCTACCTGCTCAGCGAGGACAAGGGCTCGATCATCTCGAAGGTGAAGACGGGGCTGAACTCGTTCAAGGACATCAAGCTGCCGATCAACGAGCAGTCGATCGCGGGTTTTGTGGCGACCAACAAGCGGGTCGTCAACATCCGCGACGTTTACGACGATGTTGAGCTCAAATCTTACAGCGCGCAGCTGAATTTCCTGAAAGCGGTCGATGCAAAAACCGGTTATCGCACCAAGCAGATGCTGGTGGCGCCGGTGCTCGAAGCCAAGACCAAGGAACTGATCGGCGTCGTGCAGATCATCAACAACAAGGCCGGGCAGCCGTTCCCGCCGATGATGGAAGATGGCGTGGTTTCGCTGACCGAGACGCTGGCGATTGCCTTCCGCCAGCGCCAGGGCCCGATGATGCAGGTGCGCAGCAAATACGACGCGCTGGTCACCAACGCAGTCATCTCGGGCGAGGAACTCGAACTGGCGCAACGTTCCGCGCGCCGCAAGAATCTGGATGTCGAGACCGTGCTGACCGACGAATTCCAGGTCAAGTTGCCGGCGTTGGGGGATGCGCTGGGCGGCTACTTCGGCGTGCCTTACGAGCCATTCAAGCAGGACCGCATCAAGTCGCCCGACCTGATGAAGAACATGAATCGCGAGTTCTGTCAGACCAATCAGTGGGTGCCGCTGGAGGAGGTCAAGGAAGGCATTATCGTTGTCACCACCGACCCGGAGCGCGTCAAGGCGTCGCGGATGGTCAACAACGTCTACCCGAAGAGCAAGATTGTTTTTCGTGTCACCACCAACAAGGAATTTGCCAGCACGCTGGATGCGATGTTCGGTGGTTCGACCGGACTCGAAGACTCGGGCAATATCGACGATCTGCTGGGCACGCTGGACGAGGATGCGGAAGGTGAAGTCGGCGGCGGCGAAGACGTTGTATCGGCGGCTGCGGACAACGAACTGGTCAAACTGGTCAACAAGGTCATTATCGACGCTTACCAGCAGGGCGCTTCGGATATTCACATCGAACCTTATCCGGGCAAGGCAAAGACCGAAATCCGCTTCCGCAAGGACGGTTCACTGCAGCCCTACATCCAGGTTCCTGCGAGTTACCGCAGCGCCCTTGCCGCGCGGTTGAAGATCATGTGCGACCTCGATATCTCCGAGCGCCGCCGGCCGCAGGACGGAAAAATAAAGTTCAAGAAATTCGGTCCGCTCGATATCGAGTTACGGGTCGCCACCATTCCTTCTGCAGGCGGTGTCGAAGACATTGTCATGCGGATTCTGGCGGCCGGTGAGCCCATCCCGCTCGACAAGCTGGGCCTCACCAAATACAACCTCGACACGCTGAAAGAGGTTGTGTCAAAGCCTTACGGGCTCTTTTTCGTTTGCGGTCCTACGGGTTCGGGCAAAACGACCACGTTGCACTCGGTGCTCGGTTACCTGAATACTTCTGACACCAAAATCTGGACCGCGGAGGATCCGGTTGAGATTACCCAGAAGGGTCTGCGCCAGGTTCAGATGAACCCGAAGGCCGGGATGACCTTCGCGGTGGCAATGAAGGCTTTTTTGCGCGCTGACCCGGACATCATCATGGTCGGTGAGATGCGCGACAAGGAAACCGCCGGCACCGGTATTGAGGCTTCACTGACGGGCCACTTGGTGTTCGCCACCCTGCATACGAACAGCGCGCCGGAATCAATCATCCGCCTGCTCGACATGGGCATGGATCCGTTCAACTTTGCCGATGCGCTGCTGGGTATTCTCGCGCAGCGTCTGGCCAAGCGCCTGTGCGGCAAGTGCAAGAAACCGCACGAGGCGACAACCGAGGAAATCCAGTCGCTGGTGGTCGAATATGCGATGGAGCTCAAGAATACCGAATCCTGGAAAAAGGACCCCAAGGCGGCAGAGGCGAAAATGCTGGAGGACTGGATTACCAATTACGGCGGCGACAGCGGCAAGCTGGTGATCCACGATCCTGTGGGCTGCGAAGTCTGCGGCGGCAGCGGTTACAAGGGGCGGGTCGGCTTGCATGAACTGCTGGTGGGCACGGATGCGCTGAAAAAGAACATCCAGGAGCATGCGCGCGTTGCTGAAATGGTGGCTACTGCCCTGGAGTTCGGCATGCGCACCCTGAAGCAGGACGGTATCGAAAAAGTGCTGATGGGCATCACCGATATGAAGCAGGTGCGCGCGGTCTGTATCAAGTAATCATCGCCGCCAGCAGCCCAGAGTAACCCCCGAGTAACCCCCATCTCCAAGGCCAGTTGATGAATCGTATGCAAGTCCCCTCGCCCCAAGGGGAACTGAAACACCGGTTGGGCGAACTGCTGCGCATCGGGGTGGCGCTGTCCAAAGAGCGCGATATCAATCGCCTGCTGGAGGCCATTCTGATTGCCGCCAAGGACATTGCCAATGCCGAAGGCGGCACGCTCTACCGCATGACGGACGAACAGGCGCTGCGCTTTGAAATCATGCGTAACGATTCGCTCGGCATCGCGATGGGCGGTACCAGCG
>CAIZLW010000055.1 GCA_903933915.1 uncultured beta proteobacterium
AGTCAGGCCTTCGATCCAGCCGTAGGCCACCAACAGTTTATGGTGGGGCAGATATTCAGTGAGGATGCCGTATTTTGCCGGTGAATAGGCGGCTGCGCCGAGACCGACGACGGTGTAAGCGAGCAGGATGGGCAGGTAATCGGGTGCGCCGGGAATTTCCCACAGTTCGTGGAAGAACATCAGCAGGCAGCCGACCACCTTGATGGTATTGGTGATGAACATCACCCGGCCCTTGGGCATCGAGTCGGCAAAGGCGCCGACAAAAGCGGCAAACACGACGTATGACACCGTGAAAAAGAATTTCAGCAACGGTGTCATCCACGCCGGTGATTCCATCTGCATCAGCAGGGCGATAGCGGCGACAAGCAGCGCGTTGTCGGCCAGCGACGAGAAGAACTGCGCCGCCATGATGATGTAAAAACCTAGAGACATGAATCCGGGAGGCGGTGATCCGCGTGGGTCGAGTCGTGGGCTTGAACTGCGTGCAGCATTCAGTATCGCTTTGTGTCGTTTGCCCGAACCGCTGTAACAGGCCAGTCAATTATGAGCAGCCCCGATACAGGGAACGCGGCTTTATACCATAGTTCGGCTGCGACTATTATGTCTGGAACCTGGTGATATTGCTTCGCTACACCGTCTGTTCATCAATGTGTCGGACGTGTTGCGGCGCAGCGATAGCCGTGCTGCCCGCAGGGGTCGATCAGGCGATGCCCGGTTCGCATTGCCGCTGTCCGGGTTGAGGGCGGTATGACGCGGCTTTTTCGGCGATGCCCTAACGGGGTAGTATCGACCTTTCAACCTTTTTCGCACTGCAACCGCGCAACCCAGCTCATGGCCGATCGTCGCCTGCAAGTTTTTCATGCCGTTGCCCGGCAATTATCGTTTACCAAGGCTGCCGAACAGTTGTTCATGACCCAGCCTGCGGTCACTTTCCAGATCAAGCAACTGGAAGAACATCTCAATGCGCGGCTGTTTGAACGCAATCACGGTCGTATTGCGCTGACCCCGGCGGGTGAACTGGTCTTTGGTTATGCTGAAAAGATCCTGACGCTGTCGGAGGAACTGGAAACCCGGGTCGGCGAGCTGACCGGCGCCATCAGCGGCCCCTTGCTGCTGGGGGCGAGCACCACTGTGGCCGAATTCTATCTGCCGCAGATTCTCGGCGAGTTCAAGGCGCTGCATCCCCACGTGCAGGCGCATATGACGGTCGCCAATTCGGAAATCATCGCCAATCGTGTGGCTGAACACGCGCTGGACCTGGGATTGATCGAATCGCCCGCGCAACTGCACGGTGTCCATACCGAAGTGATCTGCGAGGATGTGCTGGTGCTGATTTGCAGCCCGAAGCACAAGCTGGCAAAGGCGCACAGCGTCTCCGCGGCGGAGGTGGCCGCCGAACCCATCGTCAGCCGCGAGTCGGGTTCCGGTACGCGCGAAGTTGCCGACCAGTATTTCCGCCAGAACAGGATCGCCCCTGAAGCGATCAACGTGGTGATGGAGCTCGGCAGTCCGGAGTCGATCAAGGGCGTGGTTGAAACGGGCCTCGGCGTGTCCATTCTGTCCCGCGCCACGGTATCGAAAGAACTGAAGCTGGGCGTGCTGGTGGCAGTGCCGCTGGACCCGCCGCTGATCCGCGGGCTGTCGGTGGTGACGCCCAACGCCAAATTCAGGTCGCTCCTGCTGACGACGTTTGTTGAATTCGCAACGGCGCGCATGAAAGAAATGGCGGCTGCGCGATGAAGCGGATTGCTGCAGCATGTTGAGATTCCGGCATGGCGGATGAAGCCGAGGCCCGCGTGCTCGCCATTTTTCGCACGCTTGCCGAATCCGATCGTCATGCGTTGCAGGCCTATGCCGAATTTCTCGCGGTGCGCGGCGGCATGCGGTCGACTGAAGCCGGCGGCGGCGTCACTGCGGAGTCGGGGGGCGCAGGCGAAACGGTAGTGATGGCGATCAAACGGCTGACGCGTACTTATCCGATGCTCGACCGGCGCAAGCTGATCGGACGCACCTCGCAACTGATGGCCGAACACGCATTGCAGGGGCGTGCTGCAGTTGAGGTCATTGATGAACTTGAAATGGTGTTTGAGCGTTATTACCGGGATACCATCAAACCCGAGTCATGATTTCGGTTCATTCTCTGGAATGATCCAACTTCCAAATCCTCCGTACCCATTACAGGCATGCCAAGACCCATAACCGCAACCATCAACCTCGCAGCGCTGGCACATAACCTCGGTGTCGCGCGGACCCATGCGCCGCACGCCAAGGTGCTCGCGGTAATCAAGGCTAATGCTTATGGTCATGGTTTGCTGCGTGCGGCCGGTGCGTTGCGGGCGGCGGACGGGTTTGCCGTGCTGGAATTTGACGCGGCGCTGCAGTTGCGTGCCGCAGGTTACGCGCAACGTATTGTTTTATTGGAAGGTTTTTTTGATCGCCGCGAGGCGGTCGAAGGCGCGGCACGGCGTTTGGCCACGGTTGTGCACTGTGAAGAACAACTGCGCCTGCTCGAGGGCCTGCAGGCAGGCTCACGGCTGGATGTGCTGCTGAAGATCAACAGCGGCATGAACAGGCTTGGTTTCCCGCCTGACGCCGTTGCCGCCGCCCATGCCCGGCTGCAGGATCATCCGGGTGTCGGCAAGGTGACGCTGATGACCCATTTTTCGGACGCGGACGGCGTTCGCGGCGTGGATTGGCAACTGGCGACTTTCGAACGTGCGGCGGCGGGTATCGCCGCGCCGCGCAGTCTCGCCAATTCAGCCGCGACACTGCGTTATCCGGAGACGCATTTCGACTGGGTGCGCCCGGGCATCATGTTGTACGGTTCGTCTCCGTTTGCCGAGCAGAGTGCAGCGGTGCTGGGGCTGCAGCCGGTGATGACGCTGGCCTCCGAAATCATCAGTGTGTGCCGGCTGCAACCCGGCGACACCGTGGGTTATGGCGGAATGTTTCGCGCCGACAAACCGATGCGCATCGGCATCGTGGCCTGTGGTTACGCCGACGGTTATCCGCGTCACGCGCCCAACGCTACTCCGGTGAGAGTGGGTGATAGACTCACCGGCACTGTGGGCCGGGTGTCGATGGACATGTTATGCGTGGACATTACGGACTTGCCGGAAGCGGATGTCGGTACGCGTGCTGTGCTGTGGGGCGACGGTAATCCGGTCGATTATGTGGCAACGGCCGCTGGCACGGTCAGTTACGAGTTGATGTGCGCGCTGACCGCGCGGGTGCCGGTGATCGAACAAGATAAATAGCTTAAACAATATCAAGGGGAGGGCAGACATGCCGTGGCGTGACTGGCAGAGCGATATCGAAAGACAATTCAATCCGCGGGCCTGGGCGACCGACGTCGAAGCCCAGCATGCGCTGCGCGGCAAGCTGTCGAAGGAAGCGCGCGAGCGTCTCAAGGGCGAATTCAATATCCCGTACGGCGACACGCCGCGGCAGGCGCTGGACATTTACCACGCCGACAATTCCGCAAATAAGGGCAATGTGCCCATAGTGGTGTATCTGCACGGCGGCTACTGGCGTGTCGGTGAAAAGGAAAAGCAGGCCATCCTCGCCGAACCGCTGGTGCAGGCCGGTTTCCCGGTGGTGATGCTGGGCACCGATCTGTGCCCGGCAGTGACGCTGGACACCATCGTCGAGCAGGTGATCCGCGGCATCGTCTGGACCGCAAAAAACGCGAAACGTATCGGTGGCGATGGACAACGCATTTATCTGTATGGTCACTCCGCCGGCGCGCATCTCGCGGCAATGGCGCTGGCCGAAGACTGGACGCGTCATGGATTACCTGTCGGTCTGATCTGCGGTGCGACGATGGTTTCCGGTATTTATGACGTCGAACCGGTGCTGCACATCAGCGTCAATGATCTGATCAAGCTGACACCGGATCGAGTCAACGCGCTGAGCCCGCAGTTCCATCCGCCGCGCAAGCCGGTGCCGCTGGTGCTCGCGGCTGGCGGCGAAGAGGCACCGGGCTGGATCGCGCAGACCGAGGAATACGGCGAAGTCTGTAAAAAGGCGGGTTGTGCGATTGAGTTCATCGTCGTGCCGCACGAAGGGCACTTCAGCACCATTCCGATGCAGGCCGACCCCGCGCACCCGATCAACGTCGCCATGCTGCGGCAGTTGCGCAGGCTGGGATAAGGGCGGGATTCAACGCAATGGCGAAGGCACGGACCGTTTATTCCTGCACCGAATGCGGCGGCCAGTCGATGAAATGGCAGGGCCAGTGCCCGCATTGCCAGGGCTGGAACACGCTGGTGGAGTCGGTCGCTGAAACCGCGCCGCAATCCGCCAACCGCTTTTCACTGATCGCCGAAACCGGCAAGCTGCAGCGGTTGTCGGAGGTCGAGGCGCGGGAAGAGTCACGCATTCCCAGTGGCGTCGATGAATTCGACCGCGTGCTCGGCGGCGGGCTGGTGCGCGGTGCCGTGGTGCTGATCGGCGGTGATCCCGGCATCGGCAAATCGACTTTGCTGCTGCAGTCGTTGGCGACGATCGGCGCGACGCGCAAGGTGGTCTATGTGTCGGGCGAGGAATCACCACAGCAGATTGCCTTACGCGCGAAACGGCTGAATGTCGACGGGCACCATGTACAGGTATTGCCCGAAACAAGCCTCGGCAAAATCCAGGCGGTGATCCAGGACGAAAAACCGGAAATCGCCGTCATTGATTCGATTCAGACGCTGTATTCGGACGCACTGACTTCGGCGCCGGGTTCGGTGGCGCAGGTGCGCGAATGCGCGGCGCAGTTGACACGGCTGGCCAAGGCCAGCGGCACCACCATCATTTTTGTCGGCCATGTCACCAAGGAAGGCACGCTGGCCGGGCCGCGCGTGCTGGAGCACATGGTTGATACCGTGCTTTATTTCGAAGGCGACACCCACTCGAGCTTCCGCCTGATCCGCGCCTTCAAGAACCGTTACGGTGCGGTGAATGAACTCGGCGTGTTTGCCATGACCGACAAGGGCCTGAAAGGGGTGGCCAATCCGTCGGCGCTGTTCCTGTCGCAGCACGACACCGAAGTCGCCGGTTCCTGCGTGCTGGTGACGCAGGAGGGCACGCGGCCGCTGCTGGTGGAAGTGCAGGCGCTGGTCGATGAGGCGCATGCGCCGAACCCGCGGCGGCTGAGCGTGGGCCTCGAGCAGAACCGCCTCGCGTTGTTGCTGGCGGTGCTGCATCGTCATTCCGGCATCGCCTGTTTTGATCAGGATGTGTTCGTCAACGCCGTTGGCGGTGTGCGCATCACCGAACCCGCGGCCGATCTGGCGGTGCTGATGGCGGTGGTGAGTTCACTGAAAAACAAACCCTTGCCGAAAAAGCTGGTGGTGTTCGGCGAAGTCGGGCTCGCCGGCGAAGTGCGTCCGGTGCAGCGTGGTCAGGAGCGTTTGAAGGAAGCCGCCAAGCTCGGCTTTACCCATGCACTGATTCCGCATGCCAACCAGCCGCGGCAGCCGGTGTCGGGCATCAAGGTCATTGCGGTGCGGCGGATTGAGGATGCGGTGCTGCGGTTTCGCGACGGATTCTGAATCTGCTGAAGTCTTCAGATCATGGACCCTTTGTTGACACTGCAAAGGGCTTAACCTAAGTTCAACCGTGCGGACCCTTGAGTATCCCGCTGACCCATCATCGGTCGCGCTGACTCGATTCCATCCGGTCACGGCGGCATTCCCGACAGCTCAATAACAGGAAATGCATTCATTGCCGTAAGCGGGTGGGCCGGGATTGGCCGACTCACTATTTCGGAGACTTGAATGGATTTCAACTGGTCGGAACAGCAGACGCTGTTTCGCGATTCTGTGACAGCGTTCGCGCGTCGCGAACTGGCTGATGGAGCGCTGGAGCGCGCACATTCGGCGCAGTTTCCCCATGATGTGGCGAAAAAAATGGCAGACGCTGGTCTGCTGGGTATCACCATTCCCGAGGCCGATGGCGGCGGTGGCGGCACGCTGATGGACGCGGTGATCGCGATTGAAACCATTGCCACGGTCTGCCCGCGCAGCGCCGACGTGATCCAGGAAGGCAATTTCGGCGCGATCCGCGTGCTCGCGCATTTTGCCAGCGCGGATCAGAAAAAACGCTATCTGACGCCACTGCTGAAAGGCGAGGAAGTCATTGCCGTGGCGATGACCGAGCCGGATGCCGGTTCGGCAACGACCGACCTGGTGACGACTGCAACGCCGGACGGTGCTGGTTATCGCATTAACGGCCGCAAGGTGTTCCCGAATCCGCATGCCGACCAGTACCTGGTCTATGTGCGTTACGGTCCGGGCGTCGGCGGTATCGGCTCCGTGATGCTGCGCCGTACTGCGGAAGGCTTCAGTACCGGCAAGCCGGCGAAATTCATGTCGGGCAATGACTGGGCGACGCTGTATTTCGACAATGTCTATGTGCCGCCCGAGGACGTGCTGCTCGGACCGGGCGGATTCAAGAAACAGATCGCCGGCTTTAATGCCGAGCGCATCGGTAATGCCGCGCGTTCGCTGGCCTATGGCCGCTACTGCTACACGCTGGCGCGCGAGTATGCAATGACCCGCAAGCAGTTCGGTCGCCCGTTGTGCGAATTCCAGGGCCTGCAGTGGAAGTTCGCCGATATGAAAATGAAGCTCGATGCCGCGCAGTTGCTGCTGTATCGCGCGGCGGTTAATGCCGATCGCGGTTTCCCGGCAGCGGACGAAACCACGGTGGCCAAGCTGATGTGCAACCAGACTGGCTATGACGTCGCCAACGAATCCATGCAGGTGATGGGCGGTCTGGGTTACACGCAGGAGACGCTGGTGGAATACTGCTTGCGCCGTTCCCGCGGCTGGATGCTCGCCGGCGGTTCGATCGAGATGCTGAAAAACCGGCTGGCTGAAATCATTTTCGAGCGGCGGTTTTCACAGCGACCGCCCAAACCTGCGAGCGCTTGAGTTTATTTTGGCCGGAGCCCCACATCCGGCCGTTTTTGTACGAAGGAGACTAATGAACACCACAACAATCATGGCACGCGCGCTGTGCGCCGCTGCTTTGCTGGTCGCTGTCACACCTGCAGCCGCCCAGCAGTCGGGCGCCGCACCTGCTTATCCGACGCGCGCGCTGCGCATGGTGATGCCGTTCCCGCCGGGCGGTCCGACCGATATTCTGGGCCGGCTGCTGGCCGCGCGGCTGACGGAATCGCTGGGTCAGAACGTGCTGGTCGACAATCGCCCGGGTGGCGGTGGTGCCATCGGCGGTCAGGTTGCGGCAAAGTCGCCGCCTGACGGTTACACGATGTTTCTCGGTGGCATTACCACGCTGGCCACCGGTCCCTTCATTCACAAGAACCTGCCGTTTGATCCGCTGAAGGATTTTCAGACGGTGACTCAGACGACGCTGCAACCACTGCTGCTGATGGTCCATCCGTCGCTGCCGGTGAAGACGGTCATGGAATACATCGCGCTGGCCAAAAAGAACAAAGGAAACATCAATTACGCAACCTCCGGCCCTGCGGGATCCGGACATCTCGGCGGTGAACTGTTCAACTACATCACCAAGGCTGGCGTTGTGCACATTCCCTACAAGGGTGCGCCGCCGGCGCTGCAGGATCTGGTTGCGGGTCAGGTGCAGTCGATGTTCGGCACCATGCTGGCCGCGGTTCCCGTCGTGCGCAACGGCAAGATCCGCGCGGTCGCCATTACCGGACCCAAACGATCGGTTGCGTTGCCCGAGGTGATGACTTTTGCGGAATCGGGGCTGCCCCAGTATGACGCCAGTTCATGGAATGGCATCCTGGTGCCGGCCGGCACACCGCGGCCCATCGTCGACCGCTTGAACATGGAGCTGGTGAAGATATTGAAGGATCCGAAGATTCTGGAGCGCCTGGTCAACGACGGACCGATCGCGATCGGCAATACGCCCGAAGAATTCACCGCGTTCATCAAGAGCGAGCAGGCGAAGTGGAGTCAGGTGATCAAGGCCGCCGACATCAAGATCGAATAAGCGTTTCGAACAAGCAATCGCTGAACAAGGACTGAAAGAAAAATGAGCAATGAGAAAGACCGCCTGGAACTGGGCCGCGCGCTGTTTTCGCCGCGCACCGTGGCGCTGGTGGGCGCATCGGCTGATGCCGCCAAGCTGGCGTCGCGGCCGCAGCGTGTGCTGCGCAAACACGGTTTCACCGGCACCATCGTGCCGATCAATCCGGGACGCAGTGAAATCAACGGCGATAAAGCCTATCCGGACATCAAGTCGGTTCCGCAAAAGATCGATCATGCTTTCATCATGGTGCCGGCCAAGGCCGTGCCGGGCGTGATTGATGATTGCGCGGCAGCGGGCGTCAAGGCGGCAACGATTTTTTCCGCGGGTTTCGCCGAGACCGGTGAAGAGGGGCGGCTGATCCAGCAGCGCATGGTGGAAACGGCACGGGCTGCCGGCGTGCGCCTGATCGGGCCCAACTGTCTGGGCATTGCCAATATCACCGGACATACCGTGCTGTCGGCCAATGCGGTGCTGGAAAGCCAGGAGCTGGTGCCGGGGTCGCTGAGCCTGGTGTCGCAAAGCGGTTCGATGATGGGCGGCATTGTGTCGCGCGCGCAGGAGCGCGGTCTCGGCTTTTCCAAAATGGTGTCGGTCGGCAATGAATGTGATGTCGGTGTTGGTGAAATCGTTGACTGCATGGTTGATGATCCCGATACGAAGTGCATCCTGTTGTTTCTGGAGGCGTTCCGCGATGCGCCGCGATTGGGTGCAGCCGCACGCCGCGCGTTTGATCTGGGAAAGCCGGTGATTGCGTTCAAGCTGGGCCGTTCTGCGGTGGGCCGCGAGATCGCCACCACGCATACCGGCGCGATTGCCGGTGCTGATGATGTGGCGGAAGCGTTTTTCCGGGATCACGGCATTCTGCGCGTCAAAACCTTCGAGGCCTTGTTCGAGGCGCCGCAACTGGTGATCGGTTACCGGCCGCCGCGCGGCAAGCGCGTTGCAGTGTTTACCGGTACCGGTGGCGCTGCGGCGATGGTGGTCGACCAACTGGGTCTGGCCGGCATCGAAGTGGTGCCGCCGCCGAAAAAAGTCATTGATGACATGGCGGCCAAGGGCATCCAGATTACCGATGCGCCGCTCACCGACATGCCTATGGGGCGCGGGGACGGGCCGGTGTACCCGACTCTGATCAAGGCATTTTATGAATCAGACCACTGCGATGTTGTGGTGGCGGTGCAAGGGTCGACGGCGACGCAGCGGCCGGAATCGGTGCGCGAGCGTGTATTGGATGCCGGTCGTGGTCCCAAGCCGCTGGCCAGTTTTCTCGGGCCTGCCGCCAACGAGGGCTTGCTGATCCTGCAACGCGGTGGCGCAGCAGGCTTCCGTACGCCGGAAGCCTGTGCGGATGCGGTCCGTGCGTATTGCGAATGGCGTGCACCGTTACAGCATCCGGCTGTGGATGCGGCGCAGGCTGCGAAACTGGATGCCGCACTGAAGACGGTCACTGCGGAAACGCTCAATGAACGTACGGCGGCCCAGGTGCTGGGCGCACTGGGTATTCCGTTTGCGGCATCTCAGGTGGTGCAGAATGGCAGTGAAGCGGTGAGCACCGGCTTTCCAGCGGTGGCAAAAATTCTTTCGGTTGATATTCCGCACAAGACCGAGGCTGGTGGCGTGGTGCTGGATATTCAGGACGCGGCTGAGTTGAAGGGCGCCGTCGATGGCATGCTCACGCGTATCCGCAGTGCGTTGCCGAAAGCGAAGCTGGATGGCGTTCTGGTACAGCGCATGGAGAAGGGCATTGCCGAAGTGATCGTCGGTTTCCGTCGTGATCGTGATGCGGGGCCGCTGGTGATGGTCGGCGTTGGCGGCATTCTTGCCGAGTTGGGCGGCGGTCATGCCTTACGGCTGGCGCCGGTTAGCCTGGACACCGCGCGTGAGATGATCAATGAAGTAAAAGCGTTTGACGTGCTGCGCGGTTATCGCAACAAGCCGAAGGGTGATCTCGAAGCGCTGGCGCGCGTGGTGCAGGCGATGTCGAATCTGGCCTGCGCTGCAAACGTTGAAGAAGCTGAAATCAATCCCTTGCTGGTCAAGACTGATGGCGTTGTGGCGGTGGATGCGCTGCTGAGCCTGAAGAAACAATAGCCGTGAATCATCCGCGGCAAGGAGAAGTCATGCACAAGATTCGTTTTGTCGCGGTTGCAGTCGCTGCATGTTGGGTCATGGCAGCCGGCGCCGCATCGAACGACTATCCGTCCAAGCCGGTGCGTTTTATTTCACCGTTTTCGCCCGGCGGCGGCACCGATACAGTGGCCCGCGCATTGGCCTTGCGGCTGGGGGATGCGCTGGGGCGGACGTTTATTGTCGATAATCGTTCCGGCGCAGAAGGCATCATTGGCACCGAACTCGGCGCCAAGTCGCCGCCCGATGGCTACACATTGCTGGTCGGCAATCTCGGCACGCTGGCCATCAATCCCAATCTGCGCAAGGTGCCCTACGACCCGTTGCGCGATTTTGCGCCCATCGTGCAGACCACGGCTTCATCAACGGTGCTGGTGGTGCATCCGTCGCTGCCGGTGAAAAACGTACGTGAGCTGGTGGCACTGGCGAAGACACGGTCGCTGAATTACGGTGCGAGTTCGTCAGGCACTTTCCTGCCGATGGAACTGTTCAAGCAGATGGCGAAAATCGATATGACGCATATCCCGTACAAGGGAACCGGGCCGACGCTGGCCGGCATCCTCAGCGGCGAAGTGCAGGTGATGTTCGGCGGCGCGATCAACACCACACCGCTGGTCAAAAACGGCAAGCTGCGTGCGCTGGCCGTGGCGGGTGATCGTCGCGCGAAGGCCCTGCCCGATGTGCCGACGGTGGCGGAATCCGGTTTCCCCGGTTATGAGGCCAATACCTGGAACGGCATGCTGGCGCCGGCAGGTACGCCGCGAGCTATCGTGATGCGCCTCAATCAGGAGATGCTGAAAATTCTTGGCACGCGTGAAGTCATCGACTATATGACGGCGGATGGTGCCGAGCCCGCGGGTGGTACGCCGGAGCAATTTGCGGCCTGCATCCGTACCGACCATGCTAAATGGGCGGGCGTGATTCGCGACGCCAAGATCAATAAGTCCAATTAAATTTATTATATTAATCAAATACTTATGAACTCACCCGCCAAAGATGCCGTGGTTCCGGAAGTGGCACGCGACGCCAGCCGCAAACTCGCGCGTTATGTCGCTGAACTGGATGCGCGCAAGCTGCCGGATACGGCCGTGCATGCCTTCCGCCGCGCGCTGCTCGATTATCTGACCTGCGCGGTGTCCGGCTCCGGGACCGATGCTGCGCGCATCGTGCTCGATTACCTGCAGTCATGGGACAAGTCGGTGGAGGCCAGTGTGATCGGTACAGCGCACCGGCTGTCCGCGCAGAACGCCGCCTTCGTCAACGGTGCCGCAACGCATGGTCTGGATTTTGATGACGGCATGACCCGCGGTTCGGTGCATCCCGGCGGCTCGGTGTTTTCGGCGCTGCTGGCAATGGCGGAAAAACTCGGTTCATCGGCTGAAGACCTGATTGCTGCCGGTGTTGCAGGTTATGACGTGACGTTGCGCATTGCCGCAACGGTGCATCCGCATACCTCGCGTCGCGGATTTCATAACACGCCAACAGCCGGCGTATTTGGTGCGACTGCGGCTGCGGCACGGTTGATGCGGCTGGATGCGGCAACAACGTTGAATGCGTTGGGACTGGCCGGCAGTTTCTCCGGTGGTCTGCGTGCCTATCTGCAGGACGGCGCCGAAGTGAAACGCATCCATCCCGGCAAGGCGGCGCGTGACGGCATTGTTTGTGCGGAACTGGCCAAACGCGGTCTGACCGGGCCCGGCGAAGTGATCGAGGGCCGTTATGGATTCATCCAGGCTGCGGCCGGCGGCAACGCCGAGTGGGAACTGCTGACCGGTGCATTGGGTGAGCGTTTCGAGATCTGCAACGCCTATTTCAAACCTTATCCCGCGTGCCGCCATTTCCACGCTTCGCTGGATGCGGTGCGTACGATTGGTCTTCGCACGCCGTTCAAGATCGATGATGTTGCCAGCGTGCGTATCGGCATGTATGAGGCCGGTGCTGCGGGGCACGATCAGAAAACCGCTGAAAATCTGCTCGACGCGCAGATGAGTGCGCCGGTGACCACCGCGCTGGCGATGGCCTTCGGCAATGTCACGGTGCCGAGTTTTGATCGCGCCAACCTGGATCGCGCTGACATCCGCCGACTGATTGATGTCACCGACGTTTACGTTGATGAAGAATGCGAGCGCATTTATCCGGGGCGCCGCTCCGGTGTGGCGCGTATCGAGCTGCGTGACGGCCGTGTTCTGGAGGAGCGGGTGCTCGATCCCAAGGGCGAGGGCGAAAATCCGATGACCGACGATGATCTGTCGACAAAATTTTCGTCCAACTGCGCGCCGGTCATCGGCGAAGCGCGCACGGCCAGCCTGCTGAAACTGGTGATGGGTATCAAACCGGGTAGCACGGTGGACGAACTGTACCTCTGGTCCTGATCAGGTAGTTCATGATCTGGGCGCCCGTACGGCGCATCTGTGCTGCCGAGGCAAGCGCCACAGAAGGCTGATGGCCCGTATTGGCCCATTATGTGGCCACGCGCGGTTTCGCCGGGTAGGCCGATGCGCTAAAATCAACGTTCTGCACAGGTCTATTCCCGTGCCGAAATCCCTGAATTCCTTTCCGGAGCATTCATGAAGGTTCTAGTGACAGTCAAACGTGTCATCGACCCGTACGTGAAAGTGCGCGTCAAGTCGGATGGCACCGGTGTGGAGACCGCCAACGTCAAGATGGCAATGAATCCGTTCTGCGAAATCGCGGTTGAACAGGCGGTGCGCATGAAGGAGGCCGGCATCGTGACCGAAATCGTCGTGGTTTCCGTCGGTACGCAGCAGTCGCAGGAAACGCTGCGTACGGCAATGGCGATGGGCGCCGACCGCGGCATCCTTGTCGAGGTCGCCGGCGAAGTGCAGCCGCTGGCCGTGGCCAAGCTGGTCAAGGCGATTGTCGACAAGGAGCAGCCCAAGCTGGTGATCATGGGCAAGCAGGCGATTGATGACGATTCCAATCAGGCGGGTCAGATGACCGCAGCGCTGCTGGGCTGGCCGCAGTCGGCCTTCACCTCGGCGATCGCCGTCAATGGTGATACCGCCGACGTCACCCGCGAAATCGACGGCGGCCTCGAGAAGCTGACGATCAAGCTGCCGGCGGTGGTGACCACCGACCTGCGTCTGAATGAGCCGCGTTATGTCACGCTGCCCAACATCATGAAGGCGAAGAAAAAGCCGTTGGAAGTGCTCAAGCCCGAAGCGCTGGGTGTTGATGTCACGCCGCGTCTGAAGACGGTCAAGGTCGAAGAGCCGGCCAAGCGCAGTGCCGGCGTCAAGGTGGCGGATGTGCAGGAACTCGTCGCCAAACTCAAGAATGAAGCGAGGGTGATCTGATGTCCGTACTCGTCATTGCCGAACACGACGGCAAACTACTCAAGCCCGGCACCACCAACACGGTTACTGCCGCTGCCAAAATCGGCGGCGACATTGTGGTGCTGGTGGCCGGTCATCAATGCGCGGATGCGGCACAAGTTGCCGCGAAGATCGCTGGTGTCAGCAAGGTGCTGCTCGCCGACTCGCCGCTGTACGCCGGCGGCGCTGCCGAAAATCTGACCGCGCTGATCCAGACTGTTGCCGCGCAGTACACGCATATCCTTGCGCCGGCGACCGGCTATGGCAAGAACTTCATGCCGCGCCTGTCCGCACTGCTCGATGTCCAGCAGATTTCGGATATCAGCTCGGTGGTTTCTGCCGACACCTTTGTGCGGCCGATTTATGCCGGCAATGCGATGGCTACGGTGCAGTCTGCCGACAAGATCAAGGTCATTACCGTACGCGCCACCGGCTTTGATGCAGCGGCCGAAGGCGGCAGTGCTGCGGTCGAGAACCTTGCGGCGGGTCCGGATACGGGTCTGGCGACATTCAATGGTCAGGAGCTGTCGAAATCCGACCGGCCTGAACTGACGGCGGCACGCATCATCGTTTCCGGCGGTCGTGGCATGGGCAGCGGCGAGAATTTCAAGATTCTCGAAGCGCTGGCCGACAAGCTCGGTGCTGCAGTCGGCGCTTCGCGCGCGGCTGTCGATTCGGGTTATGTTCCCAATGACTATCAGGTCGGTCAGACCGGCAAGATTGTTGCGCCGGATCTGTATATCGCCGTTGGCATTTCCGGCGCGATCCAGCATCTGGCCGGGATGAAGGACAGCAAGGTAATCATCGCCATCAACAAGGATCCGGAAGCACCGATCTTTTCGGTCGCCGACTACTGGCTGGTCGAAGATCTGTTCAAGGCCGTGCCGGAACTGACGCAGCAGATCTGACCGTCAGTTACTTGCGGTAACATCAAAGGGCGCCCGTATGGTGCCCTTTGATTTTTGCGGGAACCCTTTTGTTGGAACCATGACATGTCGACCTATACCGCGCCGCTGAAGGACATGCAGTTCGCGATTGCCGAGTTCGCCGGCGTGGACAGCATCGCCGCCTTGCCCGGCTGCGGGGACGTCAATGCCGAACTGGTCGAGGTGGTGCTCACTGAGGCCGGAAAATTTGCGCAGGGCGTACTCGATCCGCTGAACCGCAGCGGCGACAAACAGGGCGCGCAATGGCGCGACGGCGTGGTCACTGCGCCCGACGGATTCAAGGATGCGTATGCGCAGTTTATCGCCGCCGGCTGGAACGGCCTGGGCGGCGCCACGCAATACGGCGGTCAGGGTCTGCCCCATATCATCGCCATGCCGCTGCAGGAGATGTGGAACAGCGCGAACATGGCGTTCTGCCTGTGTCCGATGCTGACTACCGGCGTGCAGGAGGCGCTGCTGCATCACGGCTCAGCGGCGCTGCTGGAAACCTATATGCAAAAGCTGGTTTCGGGTGAATGGACCGGCACGATGAATCTGACCGAGCCGCAGGCCGGTTCCGACCTGTCGGCGGTGCGCACGCGCGCGCTGCCCGAAGGCGATCATTACCGCATCCACGGCACCAAGATCTTCATCACCTGGGGCGAGCACGACATGACGGCGAATATCGTGCACCTGGTGCTGGCGCGCCTGCCCGATGCGCCCGAGGGGGTGAAGGGCATTTCGCTGTTTGTGGCGCCCAAGTTCATGGTCAATGCCGACGGTAGCCCCGGCGAACGCAATGATATCCGCTGTGTGTCGATCGAACACAAACTCGGCATCCACGGCAGTCCGACCTGTGTGCTGGCCTATGGCGACGGCCCCGGCGCAGTGGGCTATCTGGTCGGCCAGCCGCACCGCGGCCTCGAGTACATGTTTACGATGATGAATCATGCGCGGCTGGGTGTCGGCATGGAAGGCATCGCCATTTCCGAACGTGCCTATCAGCACGCCCTCGAATACGCGAGGACGCGGGTGCAGGGGCGCGCCATCGGTCAGCGCAGCGGCGACCGCGTCACCATCATCCATCACCCCGATGTTCGGCGCATGCTGATGACGATGAAGGCGCAGACCGAAGCGATGCGCGCGCTGGGTTATTACGCGGCAGGAGAACTCGATCGCTCGAAGCATCATCCGGACCCACAGACACGCGCACAGCACCAGGCACGGCTTGACCTGCTGACGCCGGTGGTCAAGGGCTGGTGTACCGAGGTTGCGGTGGAAATCGCCTCGACCGGCGTGCAGATCCATGGCGGCATGGGATTCATTGAAGAAACCGGCGCTGCGCAATATCTGCGCGATGCGCGCATCTCGACCATTTATGAAGGCACCACCGGCATCCAGGCCAACGACCTGATCGGCCGCAAGGTCGGCGCCGAAAAAGGCGCAACCGCGCTGACGCTGATTGACGAGATGCGCGGACTCGACGCCGGCCTTGCGGCGGCGGGCGAGTCGTTTGCCGGCATGCATCGCGGTTACGTGCAGGCGGTGCATGCGCTGGAGGCGGGGACGCGCTGGCTGGTTGATCACTACCGTCAGCAGCCCGAGGCTGCGGCCGCAGTGGCGGTGCCGTATCTGAAACTGTTCGGCACGGTGGCCGGCGGCTGGCTGATGGCGCGCGCCGCATTGATTGCGCGCGAGCGCCTGGCGGCGCCTGGCGCTGACCGCGAATTTCTCGAAGCCAAGCTGGCCACGGCGCGATTTTATCTGGAGCATCTGCTGCCGCAGGCGGCGGCGCTGTCGCAGACAGTGACGGCCGGCGCAGCAAGCACGCTGGCGCTGGATCCGGCGGCCTTTTGAGCGCGATGCCCATGCTGACGCGTGTGTTGTTTTTTGTCGCCGGTATCGCCGTGGTTTTTCCGGCGCATGCCGAGCTGACCTGCGAGCAGATCGTCGCCAGTGCGCAGACGGCGGTGACTCTGCGCGATCAGGGTGTGACGCTCAGCCTCGTGCTGGCCGAGACCGAGAGCACGGCAATGCGCGAGCGTTTCCGTCCGGACGAACTGGCCATGCTGCGCCGTACCATTCGTCTGAGTTATACCGGCGAAGTGTCGGTTTACGAGCTTTCGGACAGCTGCGCCGAGAGCCGGGGCGGCAAAAAGCGCTGAATACGTTATATTGACGCGCGCTTTACAGCGCGCATTTAGAGGAGAGGGCGGCGATGAGCAGCGGTTGGCGATATGCGGCAGTGGTTATGGGTGCGATGTTGTCATTTGCAGCGGTGGCGCAAAAACCACCAGCGCAGAAACAGCCGCTGAAGCAACTGCATGTGCCGCCGGAATACGAGCGCAGCGGCGGCCCCTATGTGCCGACGCCCAATGTTGTCGTCGATCAGATGCTGGGCATGGCCAATGTTGGTGACCGCGATTTTGTGATTGATCTCGGTTCCGGCGACGGCATCATCGTGCTGACCGCGGGGCACAAGTTGAAGGCCAGCGGCTACGGTGTGGATATCGATGAGGAATTGATCCGTCTGAGCAACGAGCGCGCCAAAAGCCTGGGCATTGCCGACCGTGTGCGTTTTGAGGCAAAAGACATATTCAAGACCGACATCAGCAAGGCCACAGTGATCACGCTGTACCTGCTGCCGGAGATGATGCGCAAGCTTCGCACCAAACTGTATACGGAGCCGCGCCCCGGCACCCGCATCGTGTCACACGACTATCACTTCGACGAGTGGATGCACGATTCTGAAATCAGTTTTGACGTGCCGGAGAAGGAATTCATCTCCGGCGTGCCGCACGCGACGCTGTACCTTTGGGTGGTGCCGGCGAAGATTGACGGTGCCTGGCGCATGCAGATCGACGGCCAGAGCGACTACGAAGTGGTGCTGAAGCAGAACTACCAGAAGTTCGAAGGCAGGGCTGAATCGGCGTCGCGCAAGATCAGTCTGATGGAGCCGCAGCTCAGCGGCACTGAAATCCGCTTTGTGATGCCGCTGGCCGGAGCCCGCGGACGGTTCCTGGGCAAGGTTGAGGGCGACCGCATGGAAGGTACCGCGAATCTCGACGGCAAGACCGTGCGCTGGCGCGCCACAAGGGTAAAAAGCTGAGGCCGGCGGGCTAGTTCATCAGCAGTGCCGGCGGGGCGTTTTCGAGGACGCCCTGGCGGAAGCCTGCCTGGCTGGCGGCGATGTCCAGCGCCGCAGCATTCCACGCGTCATGAATGATTTTGCCGCCGGCTGTCAGTTCCGTGCCGACGGTACGCGGCTTCGCCAGCATGTCCCATAGCGTGGCCGAGTGGCGCTCCGGCACGTCGGTCATGGTGACGCGCCGCGGCGTCTGCAACGGCGAGGCGGAGGCCACCAGGAAACTGTTGATCCGCCGTGCGCCCGGCCAGTCCGGGCGGTATAGCGCCGCATGCGGCAGTTCGCTGGTCAGGGTGGCCAGAAGATGGGCGTAGGCACGCGGGTCTTCGATGTCGGCGAAGGTATTGAACACGGCAATGCCGCCGGGGCGCAGGCAGCGACGCAGGTCGCTGAAGAACTCCCGCGTAATCAGGTAGTCCGGTGTGCCGTCACCGTGGAAAAGATCAACCAATACGACGTCATGGCGCGGCGTGCATTGCCCGACATAAGTGCGCGCGTCAGCCTGGTGCGTGGTCACGCGCCGTGCATCGAAGCCGAAGTAACGCGTCGCCACTTCGACCGACGACGGATCGATTTCGACGACTTCAACGCTACTGCCGGTGGCGGCAAGGCGTGAAGGCACGATGCCGGCGCCGAGGCCGAGCATCAGCACCTGCTGCGGTTGCGGGCGGTAGGCGCGCGCCAGCGCCTCCAGCGCATAGGTGTAGAACGACACCGAACGCTGATTTGAATCCACGGTGTTCTGGATCAGGCCGTCGTGAAAATACAGGCGCAGGAATTTGCCTTCGCCGTCGGCATTGCTGCGCAGCACCTTGACCGTGCCGAACAGCGAGCTGTGCACGGCCTCAACCCGCCATAACGCACCGCTGAAGGCCAGTGGCCCTTGCCGCCCGGTGTAACGGTCGCCCTGCCAGGCGAGCAGTGTGGCGCTGACGATTGCGGTGATGGCGCAGGCGGTGACCAGGCTGCGGCGGGTCATCGGCAGTTTTGAACCGGCAGCGACCAGCGACAGCACGCCGAGCAGCAGCGCGACCAGCAGGGTCGCGGTGTAGTTGCTGATGTAGGGAATCAGGCCGAAGGCGGTAATCAGCACGCCGGCGACGGAGCCCAAGGTGCTGACAAAAAACACCAGACCGGAACCGGCATCGCCCTGGCTGCCGCCTTTCTGCCGCTGCAGCAGCAGGGCAACCAGCAGCGGGTTCATTGCCGAAGTGGCGATCAGCGGCAGCAGCAGCAGGATCAGGCAGGCGGCGAATGCGCCGCCGACCAGGCTCCAGCGCGCCAGCGGATGGAAGGCATAGGGATAGATCAGGCAGGCGGCGACGATGGCGATGCCGGCCAGCGCCGGCATGATCGAAAACAACAATGCCAGGCGTTGCGGCGTTGGCGCTTTGGCACCGCCGGCGAGGCGGCCGCCCCACCAGTAGCCGAAGGCCAGTGAAATGAGCGTGATCGACAGGATGCCGGTCCAGATGTACAGGCTGACGCCGAAGTACGGCGTCATGATGCGTGAAGCGAGCAATTCCAGCGCGAGAATCGCGCCGCCGGAGATGAAAATGAGGGCGAAAGGCATGGGGTAGGGGGAGGGCTGTCGGTTATAATTCGACGCCAATCTACCACACGCGCCGTCGCATTCCGGTGACGACAACAAGGTCGGTGGTGGCCTCCGGTTTACGGGCAGACAAAGACCGACACTTCGGCGGTGGAGACAATCATGCAGCGTCTGATGAGGGTGGTTAAAGCAGTGCTGTTGCCGCTGGCGGTGGCTGCGGTAATGACCGCAGTCCATGCCGCCGACGTCCGTCCCAGCGTGCCTTATGTGCCGACGCCGCAGGCGGTGGTTGACCGCATGTTGGCGATGGGGCGGGTGACTGCGCAGGACTACCTGATCGATCTCGGCTCCGGTGATGGCCGCATCGTGGTCACTGCGGCGAAAAAATTCGGTACTCGCGGTTTCGGCGTCGACCTCAACCCGGTACGCATCAGCGAGGCCAACGACAATGCGCGCCGCAGCAATGTCACCGACAAGGTGGCCTTTTACCAGCGCGACCTGTTCGAGACTGATTTGTCGCAGGCGACGGTGATCACCATGTACCTGCTGCCGCGGGTGAATCTTGCGCTGCGACCGATATTGCTGGAGCTCAAGCCCGGCACGCGCCTGGTCTCACATGATTTCGACATGGGCGACTGGAAGGCCGATGAGTCCGTGCGCATGGATGCCGCGGACAAATTCTCCGGCGCCGGCGGCGACAGCGATGTTTATCTGTGGATCGTGCCGGCGCGGATTGCCGGCGTGTGGCGCGTGCAACTGCCGGTGTCGGGCAAGCTGCAGGCCTACGAAGTCACATTCGAACAGCAGTACCAGCAGATTTCCGGTGTGGCGCGGGTCAATGGCCGGGCTGTAAAAATCGAAGTTGCGAAGCTGCGCGGTGATGAGCTGACATTTTCGTTTGTGGCCGAGGTCAATGGCGCTACGGTCAAACACGAATTCAGCGGCCGTGCTTCCGGCAACGAGATGACGGGGCAGGCCTCACTTTCCGGCAGCCTCATGGCGGCCCGCGTGGAGTGGACGGCTGAACGTGCGGCGCGTACCGCCGCAATACCGCCGGCGGCGGCATACAGAGAAATGGTCTATTGATGCACGATTCGGTAATGAGGCGGATGGCAGCCGGTGCAGCATTACTGGCGTGGACGATGTTGGCGACGGCGCAGGATTTTGGCGATACGCCTTATGTGCAGACCCCGCAGGTGGTGGTTGATGCGATGCTGGAGACCGCCAAAGTCAGCAAAAACGATTACGTCATCGACCTTGGTTCCGGCGACGGGCGCATGGTCATAACCGCGGCGAAAAAAATCGGTACACGCGGTTTTGGCGTCGATCTCGACAAGCGGCTGGTGGCGCTGGCGAACAACAATGCGCGCAAGGCCGGTGTTGCCGACCGTGCGAAATTCTATGCACGCGACCTGTTTGAAACCGATCTGTCGCCGGCCAGCGTGATCACGATTTATCTGCTGCCGGAAGTGAATCTGATGGCGCGGGCCAAGCTGCTGGCACTGGCGCCTGGCACGCGCATCGTGTCGCACGACTACGGTATTGGCGACTGGCTGCCCGACCGGGAATTCGAGATGGATGCGCCGGGCAAGCCGGTCGGCCGCTCGCAGAAAAGCAAGGTGCTGTTCTGGGTGGTGCCCGACAAGGTGGCCGGGCGCTGGGTATGGCCGGTGATGGTGGGTGGTCAGAAGCAGCAGGTGGAACTGGCGCTGAAGCAGAATTTCCAGAAGCTTGAAGCGACGGCAAAACTCGACGGGCGCACCGTGGTTGTTGATGAAGCAAAATTGACCGGCCGTCAGGTTGATCTGACGCTGACGCTGCCGGAACTCGGCAAGGTCGCATTCAGCGGGCTGCGCATCAATCAGGCGCTGGAAGGCGAGATGCGCGTCGCCGGCAAACCGGCGCCATGGAGCGCGGTGCGGGTGGAAATCCTCGACCCCGACCATGTCACGGCGCCGCCGCCGGTGATCCGCGAATTCCACTAGGCGCGGCGAGTGCCATGCGTAACTATTTGTTTATAAAAGTAATCATTTTCAGGGTTGCGATGCTTTTCGCGCTGCTGCTGCCGACGGCGCATGCGCAGCAGCAGTATTTCGATGTGCCGTTTGTACCGACGCCTTATGTGGTCATTGAGGAAATGCTGCGTCTCGCCAAAGTTACGCCGCAGGACTACGTGATGGATCTCGGTTCGGGCGACGGTCGCGTGCTGATCACTGCGACCAAACGCTATGGTGCGACCGGCATGGGTGTGGATCTCGACGGTGATCTGGTGGCGCAGAGCCTGGCGTCGGCGGCCGAAGCCGGTGTTGCCGAACGGGTGACGTTCCTGCAGCAGGATTTGTTTAAAACCGATTTAAGCCGGGCGACGGTGATCACCATGTATCTGCTGCCGGGCGTGATGATGCGTCTGCAGCCGCGGCTGCTGGATCTGAAACCGGGAACACGGTTGGTGTCGCACGATTTTCACCTCGGCGACTGGAAGCCGGATGTCACCACGCAGATCCGCAAGAACACTTTTCTGTGGATCGTGCCGGCGAAGGTGGCGGGACCGTGGCAGATCAAGGCGGCGCTGCCGGGTGACCAGCAAGACATCGAACTGGAACTGCGCCAGCGCTACCAGGAGGTCGACGGCCATGGAAAATTCGGTGGACGTCATGCGCAGATCTGGGAATCCCGCCTGTCGGGCGATCAGTTGAGTTTTGTGATGGTTGATGACCGCGATCGCGAGAACGAGGCGGCGTTGTATTTCGAGGGACGAGTCAACGGTGATGTCATTGAGGGTCGTGTGCGTCGTGGCACCGGCAATGCCCAGACCGTGCATGCTTGGCGTGCGGTACGCCCGACCGGCAAATGATGCGGATGCCGTTTAGCGGTGTGATGCGCCGCGGCCTGTTCGCTTTGGCGTTGTGCGGACCGCTGGCGGTTTCGGCTTCTGATGTGCCTTACGTGCCGACGCCAATGAATGTGGTGGATGCGATTCTGGAGCTGGGCGGTGTCGGCCCCGGCGATTTTCTGGTCGATCTCGGTTCCGGCGACGGCCGCATTTCGATCCGCGCTGCGAAGCAGTTCGGCACCCGCGGTTTTGGCGTCGAGATCGAGCACCATCTGGTGCAAATGGCGCGCGATGACGCGCGCCGGCAGGGTGTGGCCGACAAGGTGACTTTTGATGCACGCGATCTGTTCGGCACCGACCTTGGCCGCGCGACGGTGATCACCGCTTATCTGCTGCCGGCGCTGAACCTGCGGCTGCGGCCGCAGTTGTTCGAACAGTTGCGGCCCGGTTCACGGATCCTGACCCATGATTTTGATTTCGGCGATTGGCAGCCCGACCGCAAGGTAACGATTGCCGTGCCCGACAAGCCGTACGGCGCACCGCGCAGCGATATCATGCTGTGGGTGGTGCCTGCGGATTTCAGCGGCGTCTGGCAGTGGACGGTGCCCGGTGCCGATGGCGAAGTGCGTTACGAGTCGCGGATTGAACAGCGTTTCCAGATTCCCGAACTGGTGCTGACGACCCAGGGACTGCGCCTGGCGGTCAACGAGGCGCGGATCAGCGGCAATACGCTGAGTTTTGTGATCAACGGACCTGCCGGGCCGCAGCGCTACAGCGGCGAATTAAGCGGCAACAGAATCAGCGGGCAGGCGGTTCGCGGCAACGGCCAGGGCGTGACCTGGCAGGCAACACGCATCAAAACAGGCAAAATGGATATCGGGACGGGTGGTGCTACGCCTGTCGCGGTCGGCAATTGACCAAGGAGCGGTGATGAAACTGGTGAAAATGTTGGGCGAAATCGTGTTGGGCAAAATCGCGATGAGAAAAATCGCATTGGGCGTTATCGCGATGATGGGTTTGGCGCTGGCCTTGCCGGCAACGGCGCAGGAGGGGCGCGGCGACGTGGTTTACGTGCCGACGCCGCAGATCGTCGTCGACACCATGCTGGAACTGGCCAAGGTCGGCCCCAAGGATTTTGTCATCGACCTGGGTTCGGGTGACGGGCGGATCATCATCACGGCGGCGAGCAAACGCGGCGCCCGGGGCTTCGGTGTCGATCTCGATACCGTGCTGCTGAAAATGGCCAATCAGAACGCGCAGAAAGCGGGCGTCACCGACAAGGTGCATTTTGTCGAGCAGAACCTTTTTCTGACCGATTTATCGAAGGCGACGGTGCTGACTACCTATCTGCTGCCGACGATGAATCTGCGGCTGCGCGCCAAGGTCATGTCGCTGAAACCGGGAACCCGGTTGGTCGCGCATGACTACCATTTCGGCGACTGGCATCCGGATGAGCAGCGCGAACTGATCGTGCCCGAGAAAAAAGTCGGCACGCCGGGTGTGAGCTATATTTTTTCGTATGTCGTGCCGGCCCGCGTTCCGGGCAAGTGGCAGTCACTGATGAATATCGACGGCCGCGAAACGCCGTTTGAATTCACCCTGCAGCAGGATTTCCAGGAACTCGAAGGCAAGGTCGACATCCGCGACCGCAGCGCCGACCTGCGCGGCCGCCTGGACGGCGAGAGCATTCGCATGATCGCCGGCGGCCGCAACGGTATTCTGCGTCATGAGTTCACCGGTCAGGTCAACGGCGGCATCATCACCGGCACGCTGGCCCTCGGCGAAGGCGCGGCACGCAAGCAGATGCCGTGGACCGCGAAGCAGGTGCTGCGCGGCGAGCTGAAGCGCGCGGCCGACGAACCCGAAACTGAAAAATAATCCGGACTTGCAGTCATCACGTACAGCCGCGACGATAAGATCGCGGCGGGAGAGTATGCATGAGCACTGAACAGACTGCGGCAATGCCGCGCCAGACGCTGTCCGTTACCGACGCCTGCGCGATGATCGTCGGCCTGATTGTCGGCGCCGGGATATTCGGCACGCCGTCGATTGTGGCTGGTGCCGTGGGCGATGAATCGACGCTGTATATGGTGTGGATTGCCGGCGGCGTGTTCTCGATCATCGGTGCGCTGTGTTATGCGGAACTGGCGACGGCGTTCCCTTCCGCGGGCGGTGAATATCATTTCCTGCAGCGTGCCTTCGGCCGTTCGCTGGCTTTTCTCTACGGCTGGGCGCGGATGACGGTGATCGTTGCTGGTTCGATTGCGGTGTTTGCTTACCTGTTCGGCGATTACCTGTCGCGGGTGATCAACCTCGGCGCGCATTCCTCGGCGATCTGGGCGGCGCTGGTGGTGGTGGTGCTGACGGGGGTCAACTATTGCGGTATCCGTGAAGGCAAGGCGACGCAGAACGTGTTTACGGTGCTGGAGGTTGGCGGCCTAGTGCTGATCATCGTTGCCGGTTTGTTTTTTGCCGCACCCCCGGCTGCCGTAGTGCCTGCGGCCGCTGGGGCGGACCAGCCCTGGTACATGGGTGCTGGCATCGGCTCGGCGATGATCTTTGTACTGTTCACCTATGGCGGCTGGAATGATGCCGCGTATATCTCGGCTGAAGTGCGCAATCGCGAGCGCAATATGGCGCGTGCGCTGCTGATTGCCATCAGCGTGGTGGCGCTGCTTTATGTGCTGGTCAACTTCGCTTACCTGAAGGGTCTGGGTTACGACCAGATGGCGCGCTCCAATGCAGTGGCCGCTGATCTGCTCAAGGCGGTGTGGGGGCCAACAGGCGAGAAGGTCATCGCGATCATGATTGCCATTGCCGCGCTGACTTCGGTCAACGGATCAATGATTGTCGGCGCGCGTTCGAACTATGCGCTGGGCCGCGACTGGCCGATGCTCAGCTACCTCGGGCAGTGGCACGAGGCCAGCGGTTCGCCGCGCAATGCGATGCTGGTGCAGGGCGCCATTGCGCTGGCGCTGGTGGGGCTGGGCGCGATCCAGAATTCCGGGTTCAAGGGACTTGTTGAATATTCGCTGCCGGTGTTCTGGGGCTTTTTCCTGCTCACCGGTATCGCCCTGTTCGTGTTGCGGGCGAAGGAACCGGATGCACCGCGGCCGTTCAAAGTACCCATGTATCCGGTGGTGCCGGCCATTTTTGTGCTGATGTGCGGATACCTGCTGTATTCCAGTCTGACCTATCATCGCACGCACGCGCTGGTGGGCTTGGGCGTGCTGGCGGTCGGCGCGGTGGTCTTGCTGATCGCTAGATTAAAAAAGCAATAAAAACAAATACTTAAAATCATCCGCCGGGTGTCGCTGTGGCGCACCCGACAGGATGGCATGCGCTTGAAATCGCGCGTCATCGCCCCCAGATTTTCTTCACCGTTCAGTCCAACCTTCCGGAGTCACGATGTCCGAAACCACCAATAAAGAGACGCTGGGCTTCCAGGCCGAGGTCAAGCAACTGCTGCAACTGATGATCCACTCCTTGTACAGCAACAAGGAGATTTTCCTGCGCGAGCTGGTTTCCAATGCATCGGACGCCTGCGACAAACTGCGCTTTGAGGCGCTGACCGACAAGGCGCTGCTTGAGAGCGACGCCGAACTGAAGATTCGCATCGCGTTTGACCCGCAGGCGCGCACGGTGACTATTGCCGACAACGGTATCGGCATGTCGCGGCAGGAAGTGATTGAAAATGTCGGCACCATCGCGCGCTCGGGAACCCGTGAGTTCCTGTCCAAACTGACTGGCGACTCGGCAAAAGACGCCAACCTGATTGGACAATTCGGCGTCGGTTTCTACTCCTCGTTTGTCGTGGCCGACCGTGTCACGCTGACCACGCGTCGCGCCGGTCTTACGCCCGAACACGGCGTGCGCTGGGAGTCCGATGGCGGTGGCGACTACACGCTGGAGATTGTCGAGAAAGCCGAGCGTGGCACCACGGTGACGCTGCATCTGCGCGAAGGCGAGGATGAGTTCGCTGACAATTCGCGTCTGCGCACGATTCTGCGAAAATATTCCGACCACATCACCCTGCCTATCGTGATGAAAGCCGAAGAGTGGGATAAGGACTCTGGAAAAACCATCACGACCGACAAGGACGAAACCGTCAATCAGGCCAGTGCACTGTGGGCGCGGCCGAAGTCTGAAGTCACCGAAGAGCAGTACACCGAGTTCTACAAACATGTGGCCCATGATTTCGAGGCACCGCTGACTTGGTCGCATAACAAGGTCGAGGGTCGCAAGGAATACACGCAACTGCTGTATATCCCCGCACGTGCGCCGTTTGACCTGTGGGATCGCGAGCAGCGGCACGGCATCAAGCTCTATGTGCGGCGCGTGTTCATCATGGACGATGCCGAACACCTGATGCCGCATTACCTGCGCTTCGTGCGTGGCGTCATCGACTCCAGCGACCTGCCGTTGAATGTGTCGCGAGAAATTCTTCAGGAATCGAAAGACATCGAGACCATACGTGCGGGCTCCGTGAAGCGGGTGCTGTCGATGATCGAGGATCTGGCCGAGAACCAGAAAGAGAAGTTCTCAACGTTCTGGAAGGAATTCGGCAAGGTTTTCAAGGAAGGCGTTGGCGAAGACCAGGCCAACCGCGAACGCATTGCCAAGCTGCTGCGGTTTGCGTCGACGCACAAGGACGCGATGGATGAAGAGGTTTCGCTGGCCGATTATGTCGCGCGGATGAAGCCGGAGCAGGAGAAAATTTATTACGTGACCGCAGACACGTTTGCTTCGGCCAAGGCCAGCCCGCATCTGGAGGTGTTCCGTAAAAAGGGCGTTGAGGTGCTGCTGCTGTCAGACCGCGTTGATGAATGGATGATGTCCTTTTTCACCGAATTCGAAGGCAAGCAGCTGCAGTCGGTCGCGAAAGGCGCGCTGGACTTGGGCAAGCTGGAAGACGAGGCCGAGAAAAAAGCGCAGGAACAGGCAGAAGGCGAACACAAGGATCTGGTCGAGCGCATCAAAAAGGCGCTGGGTGAGCGGGTCAAGGATGTGCGCGTGACGCTGCGCCTCACTGAGTCGCCGGCCTGCCTGGTTGCCGATGACCACGACATGACGGCGCATCTGCAGCGCATGCTGAAGGCGGCCGGGCAGGCTGTGCCCGCAGCCCGGCCCATACTCGAAATCAACACCACGCATCCGCTGCTGCAGCGGCTGCAGGCGGTGACCGACGAGTCGCAGTTCAATGACCTTGCCGCTGTGCTGTTTGACCAGTCATTGCTGGCCGAAGGCGGTCAACTGGAGGACCCCGCGGGCTTTGTGAAGCGGCTGAACCAGCTGATGCTGGCTTTGGGTAAATAAGCCGGCTTGCCGCGGACGATCCGGATCAGTGCAGCGGGGTGCCGCAGCCGAGGCGGCGTTCGCCGTTGATTTCGAGTTCCACGGTGGCTGGAAAGGTTTCGTCGCTCATGGTGTCGGCGCAGGTCCGGGGCTGCAGCACTGCACGCAGCCGGTCCTTGCCGGATCGGCCTTCGTAAATCGTGGTTGCGCCGGTGGTGCCGGTTTGCGGTTTCACGTCTGTGAAGATCATTCGTGCGCTGCCGTAGCGGTCTTCGAACAGCATCCTGCTGTCCGGCCCGATTTCCAGCAGCCAGCCCGGTTCATTGCCGAGGCCGCGAAAGGCAACACCGCGGATACGTGCGTCTTCAAGCAGGGATGCAGCGCGAATTTCACTGCATGCGGTTGTTGTGCCGGGCCGGCGTTCCAGGGTTGAGCTGCCGCCTTTGTTCCAGAATGTCATTTCGGGGGTTTGATAACGCACACCCGAGGCGGCGGGCGTTTGCGGCAACATCCGGAGATCAGCGCCAATGCGCAGTTCAATCGCGGCAGGCCGGTTGCGCGACTGGATGCGAGTGCCGTCATCGCATTGCCAGACATGGGCCTGCAGTGCAGGCCGGATGGGTGCGTTGGCAGGCATATCGTGCGGTGTAACCTGGCATGCCGCAGTCAGCAGTGTGATGAGCATGCCGGCAATGCCTTTGCGGGTGTGACCGGAAACGGGCTGATGCATGTGCAGATTCATGCCGACAGGCTATAGCAAGCACTGCCGCGATGACAATCGGCTGCACGAAAAAAAGCCCGGGATGTCCGGGCTTTTGATGTTCTGCCAGATATTTTATCAGCTGGCTTTTTTGCGGTTTTTCTCCAGCCAGCCTTCGACCAGCGTGACCGTGTGGTCGAGTTCGGCCAGTTGCTGGCCTTTCTGGCCGGCAATGGTCTTGACCAGCAGGTCGACGCGTTCGATGTTCGGTGCGCCTGCTGCCAGCGCGCGCGCGGCGGAAGACGGGCTGCCCAACGACAGTGCAGCGTTGGCATATTTCTCGAATGGCACCATGTCTTTTTCGCTGGCGCCCAGTGAAACACACAGTTTCACCACCCAGTTGTAGACCGCACGGGTGGCTTCAAGATCGCTGTGTACGGCATCCTTGATCGGGCGCATCGCTTCGGCTTGCACGCAACGATAGTTGCCGGCGACCAGCATGGCCCATTTGGCGAGCGGCACAAACACCGACTCATGTACTTTGAGTTTGACCGGCAATTCGATCTTTTTGCCGTCGCCGGCATCGAAGCGGATGGCTTCGATGTCAGCTTCGAGGTTGCGCAGAATCGCGGTGTGGGCGTCGGAGTCAAAGCGCGCCGCCTTGAAGTTGGTCGGCAGCCGCACCTGCAGCACGTTTATTTTTTCTTCCGGCGGACGGAAGGCCTGCGGATCGGGGCTGCACAGTGTCAGTGTTTTCGGATCGAAACTATCCCAGACCGAGGCGTCGGTGAAGCAGTTGCGCAGACCGTCGGCATTCAGGCCGGGAATACGTTTCAGGTAGGGCAGTGGCGGCATGTTCATGATCGACATGCAGGGCACGCGAGATTTTGCGACTTTGTCGAGCAGTTCGCGTACGCCGGGCGACCGGTACTGCGGTTCCTGCATCGCCAGCGCAATCAGGTCGTAGTCCGACGGATTGACCGAATCCGGCCCGCCGGCGGAGAGTTTTCCCGGCAGATCGCGCGAGCGGATTTCGACGAGGCCTTCGCGGCCCTTGATCGGCATGCGTACGATGGCGCCTTCGGTGTTGAACAGATCGGCTTCAGCCGGGAGGCACACCATTTTTACGGTATGTCCTGCGAGCAGCAGCTTGGTGGCCAGCAGCGAACCGTACGACGCGCCAAGGATCAGAATCTTGTAAGTGGGCATGCGGAACATCCTTAATTGATTGTGCAGGAATTGCGTAGCGTGCGTAGGCTTCGCGTCGTTGTTATGGCCTCACTGCACAGGCTGCGCAGTCGCAATGTTAGTCAGTAACGACGGCTGGTGCAATGAACAGGATGAGGAATCAGTGACTGCAGACAGTGATGATTTCGCAATGCGGGTGCCGCAGTGCAGCATCACACTCGCTTCGATAGATTTATGGATGGACAGGCGCAATGCGGCCGATCCACTGCAACGCGCCTTGTGTTTCGGCACGTAGCACGAAGATTTCACCCTCAGCGGGATATTCGCCAGTCAGCGCGGTGATATTGACCTGATGCGTGACCATCACCAGATTGCCTGGTCCGCTGAATGATTGAATGCGAGCGCGGACGGCGGCGGTTTGTTGTTGCCCTTGTGCGCTGCGTTCACCAAAAAAAGAGTCGAGTGCAGGTTCGGGTGTTACCGAGCCGAAAGCGATGTTTGCAGTATCCAGGCAGCGGCACCATCGACTGGACAGCACGGTGCTGATGGGGATGCGTAGTTCGGCAATCAGCTTTCCGGTGCGTGCGGCTTGAGTTTTTCCGGTTACGGACAGGTTGCGTTGTGTCAGGCAGTCCTGCAGGGTGAATTGCGGCGGGTCGCCGATGCCGGGATTGGTGGTGGCATGGCGCATCAGCAGTACGTGTCCGCCGCCGCGCAGAACCGCCCACAGATTTTCATCCGCATGGGCAGGCTGAGCCGCAATGGTTATTGTCAGCAGCAGCAGGAGCGTGCGGCCCAGGCGCTTCAGGTATTGCGCCAGTTGAGCCGTTTGCCGCTTGAGGAAAAAACCGTTTTTGGAATCGCTCAATCGATGACACCGAGTTTGCCGTTATGCGAGCCCACGTACCAGACACGGCCCAGCGCATCGACCACAAGATGGCGAACACCGTTATTGGGCGAAGGCAGGCGGATGGTTTGCATGGCATCGGTGGCGCTGTCCAGGCGTACGACGGTATCGTTCTTGAGCTCGTTGACCCAGACGGCCCCCGCGCTGTCGACGGCCACCGAGTGAGCCCCGGCGTTACCGCCGTGCAGGGGGTAGGTTTTGACGACCTTCATGGTCTGCGGGTTGACCTTGACGAGTTGGCCTTTGCCGTACAGCGTGACCCATAACATGCCGTCGGCAGATACCGCGATGCGCCTCGGCCGGCTGCCCCGGCCGAGGTCGACTTCGCTGACTTTGCCGGATCGCGGTTCCATGCGCCCGAGTTTGTTGTCAGTGCTGCGGCACCACCAGACATTGCCCGCCCGATCCAGTGCGATGCCGCTGGCATTGCCCGAAGTTTCGTACTCGGCAATGCGGCCGGTGGCGGTGTCGAGGCTGCCCAGCTTGTCGCCTGTTTGCATCGTGAACCACAGGGTTTCGCCGTCTTCGCTGATGACCAGCGAGTGCGGACCGCCGCCCGCCGATGGCACTGAGAACTCTGCAATCATGCCGTTGGCCGGGCGCAGCCGCGCGATGGTGCCGTTGCCATAGCCAGTTGTCCAAACGGTGCCGTTGCGATCAACCACGATGCTGGTCGGCTGGTGAGCGCGCGGCATTTCCCAGTCGCGAAAGGACTGGGTGCGCGGGTCAAAGCGGGCGACCTTATTGTCGTTGGGAACGGCAATATAGATCATGCCGTCGGGCCCTGCGGCCGCAGTGCGCCCAAACATCGGCGATGGCAATTGCCATTCGGTGATTTTCGGCGCAGAGAAGGTTAGTTCTGCCGCGCCGGCGAGATAAGTCGGCAACAGCAGGGCGAGAACCCCCAGTAGTTTCAGCAGCGTGGTTGCGCTATCGGCCCGACCAGCGCAGCGCTGCATGCGCATCAACGGCGCTGAGGAAATCGCGGTGAATGGGTTGGGCGTGAGCGTCACCACGTCAGCATGGTTGCTGCGTAGCATATCCGCCGGACCCGCTGTGTCTGGTGTGGTCATGCCGAAGGTCTGGTTGCTGCGCGAAGTTCAGACGATCCGGTTGCGCAGAGTCATCGCAGGTTTTTCGAAGGCGCATTCGACAACATCGCCGGGCTTCAGGTACAGCGCCTCGGCGTCGGCCTTGCCCACGGCAACACCGCCGGGGGCGCCAGTGGCAAACATGTCGCCTGGCTGCAGATCCAGCAGGCGCGAGAAGTGCGGGATGATGTCCCGCAGTTTCCAGATCTGATCGCTGGTGTTGACGCGCATACGTTGCACGCCATTGACGCTGCAGGTGACCCAGATGTCATAAGGGTCGGGAAATTCGTCCATGGTTATGATGCACGGACCGAGCGGGCCGAAAGAAGGGGCGTTTTTCGACGTCCAGAAACGCGAACCGGAGGCGACCTCGCGTTTCTGCGTGTCGCGGCAGGTCAGGTCGTTGAGGATGGTGATGCCGGCAATGTAGCTGAGCGCGTCTTCGGCTTTGGCGCCATAAGCCCGTTTACCGAGCACGAACACCAGTTCCGGTTCGTAGTCGAGGCGGGATACTGTGGCCGGGCGTGGCACATCGGCACCGTGGCCGGTGAGGCAGGAGTTCAGTTTGACAAAGCCGGTGGGTTCCCCCGGCATTTCCTTGATGAGATCGTTGCGTTTGAGTTCTTCAAGATGGGTACGGTAATTCTTGCCGACGCACAGGAATTTGTCGGCATCCGGAATCGGCGGCAGATAACGGATGTCAGTGTCCGGCGCCAGTGTCTTTTGGTCGAGTTTCGTCGTATTTTTTGTTGCGTATTCGATTACTGCGCGGGCGCGTTTGAGTCCGGTATCACCCAGCGCAAGCAGGCCTTTCATCGAGGCCGGAATGATCGCCATACCGTCGCCCAATACGCGCTCTCCGGCAACGAGATCAAGCATGTTGCCGTTGATCTGGGCGCCAATCCGGACGGAATTCGGGTCGGTGTTCAGGGTGTAAGTGGCCAGGCGCATTGCAGAATCCTCAGGTCAAAAAAATGGTGCGATGTCCGCACCGTTCGGGGTTATTCCAATGTGGAAACAACTATTTTACGATGTAGTAAGCGCTTTCTTCCACTGCGAGCAGGAGGCTGCATCTGCAGCCGCTGTGGTGGCGCAGGCATGCCGTGGTTATGACAGGTGGTCAAACACCAGGGTGCGCGCGACTTTTCGTGTGAAATCCATGAAGCCCTGCGCCAGAACGGGCAGTTGCTTGCCCACCGGATAGGCGAATACCCAGCTGCGTTCCACCGGAAAACCCTCAACATCCAGCACGGCAAGCTGCTCATGGGTTACATCCAGTCCCAGTGTGTAGCGCGACATGATCGAAACCCCGAGTCCGGCGATGATGGCTTGCTTGATGGCTTCATTAGTCGATAGTTCCATGCGCACCCTCGGTTCGAGGCCATGCTCTGCAAAGATTTCGCGCGAGATCATGCGCGTGCCTGAACCCACTTCGCGTATCAGGAAGGGTTCTTCGGCGAAGCGCGAGAATGGGATGTTCTTTTCCTTCGCCAAAGGATGCTCTGAGGAGGCGTAAGGCACCATCGGGTTCGGAAGTATGACTTGCGTAACCACATCGGAGTCCCCGGGGGGGCTTGCGAATATGTAAAGATCGTCGAGGTTAGCCGCCATCCGTTCGAGCAGCGTGGCTTTGTTATGGATCTGCAGCGAGACTTCTACGCCAGGATGCAGTTTTACGAATTCGGCGAGCACCCGCGGTGCAAAGTATTTGCCGGTGGTGCTGACCGCGAGTTGCAGACGTCCGGTGGTCATTCCGCGGATATTGGCCAGTTGATCCTCAAGGTCTGCCAGCACGGCAAAAACGTTGTTGGATGCCGCCAGCACGGCGCGCCCGGCCTCGGTAAGGTGGACGCGTTTGCCGATCTGTTCGAGCAGCGGCAACCCTACCGTTTCCGCCAGCTTTTTCATCTGCACTGAAACGGTGGGCTGCGCAATATAGAGCTCCTCGGCAGCTTTGGTATAACTGCCGAGACGGGCAATCGCTTCAAATACGCTGATCTGGGGCAGTGTCCCGTGCTTGAGGTAACGGCGAATCTTGTTTCTGGGCATGTCAGTCCTTTGGTTACAGGCGATTATCAACCGTTTCGCCTTGAAAATATCAATGCGAAACGACCTTCACCTCAAACGGACAGGCCAAGCAGGTCGAAAATAACCTCGCCCGTTCAGGCAAAGGTCTCGCTTGCAACGCCGTGACTGGATGTCTGACGGATTGCCGGAAACCCCGGGAGTCGCAATGGACTCCGAATTGACGAGGCAACCGCAGCAGCTCGCGCTGCCCAAGCTACTCCCCTTTGGAGGGAACCCACGGTTTCAGCGCGAGCGGGCAAATTAAACCATGTCATCCTGATGTTTACAAGCGTTTGTCCGCGAGCGCGGTTTTGGCCTGATTGGCCGGGCATCGGCTTGCGAGTTTGCCGAAACTAATTACAAATAATGATGGAAATCATTACTTATCGGAGCCCGTTGATTCTTGCGAGACGGGCGAATTTTGTGGTTTGAGGTGCGCAAGTGTTTTGAATGCCAATGACCTATAGCCGTTGAAACCTGTCAGCGTGGACAGGGCGGCTGGGAAGTGGCAGATCGGTAATTAATATTTCGTTTGTTAATGAACATCATCAGTGCGAGAGCTTTAAATTTTTTTATGTAATGCTATTGATTGTAAATCATCATTTCCTATCTGCTGTGTTGAATGTTGATAATGCGACCGTGAATTGTTTTTGATGAATGTGAACCGTCGGTGCAATTAACGGCGGATCACGAAGGTGACCGGGGGAGTAGCTTCAGCGGCGCAACAGTTTTTATTGCCGCGCGCGATGATGCCGTCAATACGGGAAAGCGTTTTTCCCCGGTACATCGGCAGCCTCAGGGCTGCAAGCGAGACCGGGTTGTGAGGGCGTAACAATGCGCTACGCAATTTGATC
>CAIZLW010000056.1 GCA_903933915.1 uncultured beta proteobacterium
GGCATTCGACCACGCACTTCAGGGCGATGAGAACTCACCCGCGGCCAGCACGCCGGCCGCCATTCCGCATGCACCGATGTCCGTGGATCGCATGGAGTGGGAGCACATCCAGCGTGTCTTGCGCGAGAACAAGGGCAACATATCGTCGACTGCGCGGGCGCTCAACATGCATCGGCGCACCCTTCAGCGCAAGCTCTTGAAGCGGCCGACCAGTCGGTAGGAAGGGCAGCGGCGCAGGGCATGGACTTGCTTTGCGTCAATGACTGGTGTCGAAGCGAAAGGGCACCGTGATCCGCTGCTGCTCGGTTGCGATAATGACAGTTGCCACCCAGGTCATACCACCGGAAACGCAGACCGGTAGCGAGATTGTGCTGGTGTAGCGTCCGGGGCCTGTGGCGGCAAGTTCGCTGCGGTTGTAGCCCATGTTCAAGCTCTCGCCGGCGAAATCCACTTCGACCTTCGTCGGTTCGACTCCAGTGACAGTTGCTTCAACACGCAAGGGTTGAAGAAAGAGTATCGGACGCGGCGTGACGGAGAACACCAGGTGCTGCCCCAGTGGCAATGTCGCTGTGCAGGCCTCCTTTTGCAAGTCGCATCCGGATTCCACCACGCCGGTTACATCTCCCTTGGGGAGCAGCAACGGGGAGAAATAGTGCCCAGCGACAGCCGTCACAAGCAGCGCGGCGATCATCGCCAGGTTGATCCAGTCGGATTTGATGAATTTCAAGGCCGAGCCTCACTGCTGAGGGTGATGTCGTCAGTCCGTGGGTGAATCCAGATCAATACCATAGAGGCTCGTGATGGAAATAGAGTTGCGGCTTTATTCATTGCGCTATCGGGCTTCGTCCGATGACAGCGTTGACGGCATTATCAACCGATGTTTGCGAGCATCGTAGCAGCATGACAGGTCTTGTTCAGCGCGATGAAACCGGCAGAACTCGCTCCGTCGCCAAAACTGTCCGCCCGCCCCGCGGGCACCTACCGCCTGTTGTCGGCCATCATTCCTGGCGGGCGTAGCACCTGACATCGGCATCGCTTGATGCTGATCAAGAAGTTCGACGATTGACCTCAACTGCGACACTATGTCGCAGGGCGCTGCGTGTGCGCAGTCTTATGATTGCGCACACGCGAATCGAATTGAGGGAGATGCCCGATGACACAGAACCTACAAAATACGGCGGCCGACAAAGGCGAGATTGGATCGCTGCTGCTTGGCGCGGGCTTCGCACTCGCTTCCCTGATCATCCTGCCGGCCGTGGCGCAGCGCATCGGCCTCGGTTCCAGCCTGACCATCGCCCTGCGCGGCGCCCTGATGCGCGCCGCCAACCGCGTTTAAGCAGCCGCTTTCCCTTCCTGATCCGGCCGCTGCGGCCGGTGGGCGCTCATGTCAGCCGCTCCTTCCGGTGCCGTTAAATCGCGCCGGAGAACGAATGAACCTTAAAACCTCAGTTGAACCACAGAGGCACAGAGGACACAGAGGAAAAACAAGTGCTTGCCGTGTTTCATGCACTCACCCGTGGGGTGATTGGTATCGAA
>CAIZLW010000057.1 GCA_903933915.1 uncultured beta proteobacterium
GCGCATCGCCAGCAGCTTGTCCATGTTGATACCAGTACGAAGACCCATCGATTCGAGCATGAACACCAGATCTTCAGTAACGATGTTGCCGGAAGCGCCCGGCGCAAAAGGACAGCCGCCAAGACCGCTCAGCGAACTGTCAAAAGTCGTCACGCCGACCTCCAGCGCTGCGACCACGTTGGCCAAGCCCAGGCCGCGCGTATTGTGCAGATGTGCGCCCGAGAGTCTGTCGCCGATAGCGGCGCGCACTTTCTTGAACACACGGCGGATCTGTTCGGGGTTGGCGTAACCGGTGGTATCGGCAAGGCCGACTTCATCGCAACCCGCTTCGACCGAGGCAACGGCCATGCGCACCACTTCGTCTTCGCTGACAGAACCTTCCAGCGTGCAGCCGAACACCGTCGACAGGCCGGATTCAATGATCGGGCGCTTGTCCTTGGGCAGACTGTCGCGGAATTCGCAGATTTTTTTCGCACTGGCGATGGCCTCATCGGGCGTCATCCGCACATTGGCCAGGCTGTGGGCCTTCGATACCGAAATCGTCAGCGTCAGCTTGTGCACGCCGGCGGCCATCGCGCCTTGAGCACCCCTGAAGTTCGGCGCCAGCGCCGCGACATTCAATCCGGGGATCGTCAGTGCATGCGCGACGACTTCAGCGGCATCGGCCATCTGCGGAATCAGCTTTGGCGGCACAAAGGAACAGACTTCGATTTCGCGCAATCCAGCTGCCGCAGCAGCGCTGATCCATTTCTTTTTGTACTCCGTCGTCATGAACACTTTGGTGTTCTGCAGACCGTCGCGCGGCCCTACTTCGCTGATCAGAATATCGATATCGCTGTTCATGACTGCTGCTCCTGGAAAATCCGCACGGTGATAATATTATAAATATTTGATTTTATTGATAAATTTTACGCGTAGCGTTTGAAACCAAAATCCGGATCGGTCGCTACGGCATCGAGCAATTCGACTTCCCACTTCAGATATTCGAGCATCGCCTGCTCGACGTTTTCCTTGCGGTCCAGCGCACGATAGCTCAAATCCTCGGCGGCACCGGTCATGCGTTCATCGCCAGTCTCGATTGCACCCTCTGAAGCGCGCCATGCCGCGTTGCCGCCCGTGAGCACTTTGACCGGCGTCGCGGTCAGCGTTGCCGCATCGGTCGCAGCGAGTCGCGCCAGCGCTTCTTCTGCCGCGGTGAACACCAGCAAGGACGTCGCTGGCAATTTCGGCAACTGCACCGCCAGCCGTGAACGGATAGCGTGCCACGCACCGGGAATATGGCCTTCGCGATATTGCAGGCTGGTGGCGAAATCAACCACCTGTGCCTTGCCCTCGGTCAGCACGGTTTTCAACTCCGCAACGCTGACTGAGGCTGAACAAGGCTTGGCACCGTCAAGCAAAACCAGCGGGGCCTCTCCGCGTTCGGTTTGCGCATCGCTGGCATGGACATACACCTCGTCATGCCCCATTTGCACCAGCCAGGCTGCGGTCATCGTGGCGCGGATGCCATCGTTGTCGCAAAGCACGATGATCGACGGACGCACGGCAATGAAGGTATCCGTCGCCTGCACCAGTTGCCCGCCGGGGGCAGACTGCGCGCCCGGCACATGCCCCTGTTCAAATTCCTCGGGATTACGCACATCCAGCAGATACAGGGTACGTGAAGCATCCGCACGCAACTGATCCAACCGCGCGGCGTCGATGCGACGGATACCGAAACGCTGCGCTACCCGCTGGGTCGCCTGCTGCGACCATACCAGCCCGTCTTTTGACGGCAGCGGCACCGCTTCCGTACGCCCGTGATTCAACTGGAATCCGGCCAGCTTCCAGCCCTGCGTGCCGTCCTTCAGCGCATACACCGGATTCGGGAACCCCGCGTTGATCAGCACCTGCGCGCCGATGATGCTGCGCGTACGACCGCCGCAGTTGACGACCACGGTGGTGTCCGACGAACGCACGAATTCCGGCATGCGATAGGGCAGTTCTGCGCTGGGGCAGTCATAAGCGCCGGGAATGCTGTTGCGATTGAATTCGGCCAGCGGCCGGCTGTCGACCACCACCATATCCTTGCCGGCTTTCATCCAGTCGTTGAGTTCGGTTGCGGTGACTTCGCGCGGCGCATCCTCATGCTGGATGTATTCGCCGAATGCCTTGCTCGGCAGATAGACGCCCGTATACAAGCGCCCGCCGACCGCTTTCCACGCCGGCGTACCGCCCTCCAGAATGCTGACATCACTGTATCCGCCGGCGATCAACTGGCGCGCCGCCAGTTCCGCCAGCCCTTCACCGCCGTCACAGACGACGATGCGCGTCGCCAGCCGCGGCAGCAGCGCACGCACGCGCAGTTCCAGCACGCTCAGCGGCACATTGGACACGCGCAGCAGATGGCCGTCCCTGGAATAAACGCCTTCTTCGCGGACATCGAGAACGGCCAGTTCGCGGCCGTCGTCATAACGTTCCCGCAACTGGCGGGCATTGATGGTGTTCATGTCTATGTTCTACTCCAGTAACAGACTCAGTTCGCGGACGCCCTGCGCATCCAGTGTTTCCAGCGATTCCAGCAATTCGGTGACCCGCGCCGCTTGGGCCTTGTCGAGACGCACCGCCAGGCAGTCGGCCACCTTGGCGCGATGCTGCTCGATATCCAGCGGCACACCCCAGAATCCCGGCGGCCGCGTGCATGTCGCGCGATGCACCGTGCCGTCATGCAGGCGGACCTCAATCGACACCTGCATGCGGTTGAATGCCGTCGGCAGCGCCGGATCCACGGTCACCTTTATCCGCCGCAGCATGGATTTCATGTCGCCGCGGAACCGGCGCCGCTCATGGAAGGAGGCAATGCCGACCTTGCCGTCGAGCAGCGCACAGGCCGCGGCATACTGAAAGCTGAATTTACCTTCCAGCCCCGACACCGGCTCGGGCCGGTCGACATCGGGCATCGACGGTGTGATCAGATTGACCGCATTGATCAATGCCGGATCGGCAATCAGCTTGCGTACTTCCAGCGCCGCGCCGATGGCGAAATGTGTCGGATATTTCGACGGATAGAATTTGATCGCCATGCCTGGATCGCTGAAGCGAAAGGGTTTGCCGTAACCCAGCAACAGATCGCGGTCGATGCCCTTGGGGAAAAACGCGGCCACAAAACCATCGACATGACCGAGAATGTCGTCACTGGCAGTCAGTCCGCGTTTCGCCAGCATCGCGGCTTCGAGCCCCGCTGCCGCAGCATTGCCGCAATGCGTGCACTTCACGCCATGACCGATGTTGGCGCGCAAGGCGCCGCTGCGTGAAGCAGCGATGGCCAGCGCATAGTTGAGTTGCACCTCATCCAGTCCGAGCAAATGCCCCGCCACCACCGCTGACCCGAACGGCCCGACCACGCCCGGCGCATGAAACTTCGAACTCTCGCGCCGGTGATCGACCGAAGCCAGCAGCCGACCCTGAATCTCGAAACCCTTGGCGCAGGCTGTCAGCAGCTCGCGACCATCCAGTCCGTCGCGCACGGCCAGCGCGAACGCGACCGGCACCGTCGGCGATATCGCATGGGTGGACGGACTCGACATCGGCTCGAAGTCGAGCACATGCATGGAGGCGGCATTGGCATAGGCTGCAGCCACTGGTGACGTACGGAAACCGAAACCCCAGACGGGACACTGTTCGCTGCCGCCCTGCTCGCGGACCTGTTCGGCAAACAGCTGCGGCGCACGCTCTTTCGCACCGGCCACCGCAACAGCAACGCCATCGGCGATCAGACGTTTCACAATGGCGACATCCGCAACCGACAGCGACTCGTATCGGGTGTTCCGGACGATGCCGGCGAGTTGTGCCGTCAAGCTCATGACTGCTCCGCGGGAAAATGAATTTGAATGCGTGAATGCCGCGGAATTATCGCCGGTTCCGCGGGCAATCAGTCGAACAATGACATCCCGTGGACTTCGGCAACAAGACCGGGTTTCGACAAAGCGCCGACCCGCACGCCGAGCAGGCGGATGCGCCGGTCCAGCGGCACCCGTTTCAGGCATTCACCCGCGGCGCGGCGGATGACTTTGGCATCCTGCGTCGGCACAGCAATGGTCAGATCGCGGGTAACCGTATGAAAATTGTCATAACGGATTTTCAGGCCGATGGTCTTGCCGGCATAACCCTTGCGCTCCAGGTCACCGGCCACCCGAACACAGAGGTCGGTGAATATTTTCGTCAGCTGGTCCTTGTCGCGCACCGGATGCAGATCATTTTCGAAGGTGGTCTCGCGGCTGATCGATTTCGGTTCGCTCCAGGTCACCACCGGTCGCTCATCGCGGCCATGCGCCGCCTCGTGCATCCACGCGCCGTAGCTGCGGCCGAAATGGTCGATCAGCCAGGCCACGTCTTTTTGCGCCAGATCGCCAATGGTATGAATGCCGAGCTGTTCCAGCTTCTGATTGGCTTTCGGGCCGATGCCGTTGATCTTGCGTACCGCCAAGGGCCACACCACGCTGCGGATGTCGTCCTGACGGACCACGCTGACGCCGCCCGGTTTGTTCAGTTCGGAGGCGATTTTCGATAGCAGCTTGTTGGGCGTAATGCCGACCGAACACGACAGTCCGGTGACTTCACGCACCGAACGCTGGATGTCGGTGGCAATGGAACGGGCGCGCGCCCACGGATCGGGGGCGCCCTCGGCAGCATTCGCCGCCACCAGCTCGGTCAGATCGATATAGATCTCGTCAATGCCGCGGTCCTCGACCTGCGGCGCAATCGCACGCACGGCATCCTTGAACATCCGCGAATATTTGCGGTAGGCATCAAAATCCGCCGGCAGCAGCAATGCATCGGGGGCGAGCTTTGCCGCTTTCATCAGACCCATGCCCGAAAACACGCCCAGCGCGCGGGCTTCGTAGGTGGACGTCGTAATCACACCGCGGCCGGTATAACCGCGCAGCGTGGCGAAAGATCCGGGCTCCGGTTCACCCTGCGCCATCCGCCGGCGACCACCGACCACCACCGGCTGGCCGCGCAAATGCGGATAACGCAGCAGCTCGACCGATGCGTAAAACGCGTCCATGTCGAGATGGGCGATGTAACGCGGCGGGCGGGGTTGCGGTGCGGATTCCATATTGCAGTCGGAACGATTCTAACCGCGGATGACAAGCGCCTGCTGTTCAGTGTCTAATCCTGCGTTCCGCAACCGTCACCGACAGGATTCCGCCATGACCGAAGTCACCGCTGCCCTCCGCTCCGAATTCGCCCCGACCGGCACGCTGCGCGTGGGCCTCAACATGAGCAATTTCCTGCTCACCCGCACCGACGCCGCCACCGGCAAGCCGCTGGGCGTCGCACACGACCTCGGCCAGGAACTGGCACGCCGCCTCGGCCTGCCGATACAGTTTGTGCCCCATCCGAATCCGGGCGCACTTGCCGATGCCGCCAACAAGAACATCTGGGATGTCGGCTTCCTCGGTGCGGAACCGCAGCGTGCCAATGAAATCGACTTCACCGCCGCCTATGTCGAAATCGAGTCTACCTATCTGGTCCCGGCCGGTTCAGCGCTGAAACACGCCAACGAGGTCGACCGCAAGGGCGTGCGCATCATCGTTCCGGCAAAAGCTGCCTACGAACTCTACCTGTCACGCACCATCAACAATGCCGAACTGATCAAGGAAGCTGGCGCGGATGCTTCGTTCAAGCGTTTTGTCGATGAAAAATTCGATGCGCTCGCAGGCCTGAAGCCGCGGCTGATTTCGGACCAGGCCAAACTGCCGGGCTCGGTCATTGTTGAGGGCAGCTTCACCGCCGTGCAGCAGGCCGCCGGCGTGCCCAAGGGTCGCGCCAATGCTGCAAAATATCTTTCGACCTTCATTGAAGACGTCAAAGCCTCGGGTCTGGTCGCCAAGGCGATTGCCGAGAACCAGGTCGTCGGACTGAGCATCGCCGCGCTGGCCTGATTGCAACGACTGCGCAGGACGCAACAAGGGCGCGGTCAAGCAGTAATCAGCAGGAGGGGGTACTGCGGGGGTCAAATAATATGACGCCCACAGTGTAACACCCCGCTTGCGGAAGCGGCAGCCGGACGCGTAAAACGCTCCTACGCCGCAATTCGCGGGCATCCACCGGAGAACACCATGAACCGTATCGTGCACCTCGCCCTCAAGGTCGAAGACCTCGAAAAAACCACCAAGTTCTACGAAGAAGTGTTCGGCTTCTGGGAAGCGGAAACCCGCAAAACGCGAGACCACCTGTCGCGCCACCTGACTGACGGCGAAATCGACTTCACGCTGATCAAGTACGATGCCGGCACCCAGTCCGCCGAATCCAAGGCTGCCGGCGAAGGCCCGTGCATCCACCACTTCGCCATCGAAGTCGAGGACATGGAAAAAGCCACCGCGCAAATCAAAAGCCACGGCTGCGAAATCATCAGCGACCCCGGCGTGATCCCGGTGAAGTTCCGCGCGCCGGGCGGCACCGTTGCCGAACTGGTGCCCGTCGGCCGTTACAAAAAACCGGCGCGGCCGACCAAGGCCTGATATCCGCAAGGCGGCGTTCTGCCACCGTTGCAAAAGGGCGTGATGAAAATCACGCCCTTTTTTTCAAACCCGCTGAACTTGCGAATTGAACGGCTTACAGGCCTCTGTTTCCACGATGAAATCTCCGCGCGGCCGCCCATAATCTTCTCCAGTGTCAACGTTGACGTACACGCCAACGTTAATTGCACAGGAGGTCGCCGCAATGAAGCAACTCGCTTTGCCGCTGCAGAACGACCCGAGTACCGACCCGGCGCTGCGCCGTGCCTGGATTGCCAGCCGCCTGCGCATGCCCTTCCACATCGCCATCAGTACACCGGCCATCGCCATCTGCCTGCGCCGCATGGCGGCCACTGAAAACCGCCGCCGCTGCGCCACGCGCTGAAATAAAAAGCCCGCGTATCAGCGCGGGCTTCTGATCATCACCACAGCGAATCATCGCTGCGACACCATCAGGACGTCGCTTCGCCGCGGATCTGTACGCGATGCATCATGCGGCGCTGATTGTTGTCGAAGGCATCGCGGCGGTGGATCAGCGCGCGGTTGTCCCAGATCAGCGTGTCGCCCACTTTCCATTCGTTGTGCCACATGAACTCCGGGCGCGAGGCGTGCGCCCACAGTTCATCGAGCAGGCGTTCGCTTTCCTCCAGCGGCAGTCCGAGGATATAGGCGTTGCGCCGCCGCCCCAGGTACAGCGCCTTACGGCCTGTCTGGGGGTGAGTGCGGAAAATCTTGTGACGTGCGCCAGGCGCCTCTCGCGGGTCGGTGACTTCCTTGAAGCCTTTGCGCATCTGCCCGGCGCTGTTGTAGGTCTCGTCATGAATCACTTCAAGACCTTCGAGCTTTTTCTTCAATTCATCGGACAGGCTGTCATAAGCCAGGTACTGATTGGCGAAATAAGTGTTGCCGCCGGCCGGCGGCACTTCCAGCGCATGCAGGATGGCAATCGTGCACGGCCGCGGACGGTAGGACATGTCGGTGTGCCAGATCGCCTCGCCCGCGCCGAGATTCCCCATCGGCATGCCCTGTTCCATGACGTTGGAAATCACCAGGATGTCGGGAAACTCGTCGATGAAGGGTTTGCCGATGGGGCTCATGCCCGGCGGCTCCAGCTCACCGAAGGATTTGCCCAGCGCAATCAGTTGCGGATCGCTGATCGGCTGACCGCGGACGACCACCACCAGATGTTCGCGGATCGCCTGCTGCAATGTCGCGACGGTAACCGGGTCCAATGTCGCCAGGTCAACGCCGGTGACTTCAGCGCCGCAGGTTTTGCCGGACGGGATGATTTTCGGGGTCAAATTCTGTTTGAGGATGGCGTTCCGTGCGGCTTGCATCGGGGATTCTCTTCGGTGATCTGTCAGGAAAACGGGATGCGTATGATACGGCGCTTTTACTGCGCCGCCCAGCGCGGGGCCTCCCGCAGCCCGCGATCACTCGCGAATGCCAGCCTCGCGAATGACCTTGCCCCACTTCGCCATATCCGTCCGGATGATCGCAGCGAATTCCTCCGGTGATGTCGACATCGCGTCGGTGCCCGCTGCCACCAGCTTCTCCTTGATGTCGGCGCGAGTCATTACCTTCGCCACTTCGGCGTTGATCTGACGAATGATATTGTCCGGCGTGCGTGCCGGCGCGAGCATGCCGTTCAATGACACCGATTCATAGCCGGGCAGTGACTCCGACAGCAACGGCAGTCCCGGCGCCAGCGCCGTCGGCTGCAGACTGGTCACCGCCAGCGCGCGCAGCTTGCCGGCCTTGATGTACGGCGTCACCGAACCCGCGGTCGGGAACATCAAACCCACTTCGCCGCTGAGGATGCCGATCAGCGAACCGCCGGTGCCCTTGTAGGCCACGCGCACGATATTCAGCTTGCCCATCGCCTTGAACAATTCTGCAGCGAGATGCGGTGCCGCGCCCAGCGAACCCGCGGCGTAATTGATTTCACCGGGCCGTGACCGCGCCAGCGCGATCAATTCGCGCGCCGACTTCACCGGCAGCGACGGGTGCACCACCACGACATTCGGTGAACTCGCCACCAGCGTGATCGGCGCAAAGTCCTTGACCGGATCGTAAGGCGTGCTCGCACGGATGAACGGCGACAGCCACACGGCACTGCCGTAGAGCAGCAGCGTGTAACCGTCGGCGGGTGCGCGCGCCACCAGCTCTGCAGCGACGGCGCCGCGGTTGTCGACCACCACCGACTGGCCGAGCCCGGCGCGGATTTCCTGCGCAATCAGCCGCGCAACGATGTCGTTGGCGCTGCCCGGCGCCACTGTGACGATGCGCACCGGTTTGACCGGATAGGGTTGCGCCCACGCCGTCGCCAAACCACAGATACAGACTGCCGTCACCCAAAAGCGCCATACCTGCATCGCCGCCTCCATTCCAAACCGGTCAAGTTGCCTGCGTCGAAAACCCTCATTTACAGGATGGGCAGGATATACAGGATCAACAGCGAAACCAGGTGATGGATTTTTATCCTGTACATCCTGCCCATCCTGTTAATTGTTTTTCAGTGTCACTCCGGCTGTATCCCCGCCTGCTTCACCACTGCGCCCCAGCGCACCACTTCCGCCTCCACCATCCGGCGGAACTCATCAGGCCGGTTGGCGACAATCTCCAGCGCCATCGCGGCAAACTTTTCGCGCATGTCCGGCGTCTGCAAGGCTTTGACCGTTTCAGCGTGCAACCGCGTGACAATGGTTGCCGGCATTCCCGGCGGCGCCATCAGACCAAACCAGTTCGACACCACGACATCTTTCACGCCGGCCTCGGTGAAAGTCGGCACTTCGGGCAAGACCGAAGCGCGTTGATCGGCAGCGACCGCCAGCACGCGCAATCGCCCTGCCTTCGAATGCGCCACCGTCGGCGGCAAACTCGGAAACGCGGCCTGCACCTGCGCACCGATCAGTGCCGTCACCGCGAGGCCGATGCTCTTGTACGGCACCGGCACCATATCCACTTGCGCCGATTTCTTGAACAACTCACCGGTGAGATGGGTGATGGAACCGGTGCCGCCCATGCCGTAATTGAGTTTTCCGGGCTGTGACTTCGCCTGCGCGATGAAACCCTGCAGGTCCTTCGCGCCTGACGGATGCACCGCCAGCACCATTGGCGAATGGCCGACCAGTGAAATGAAAGTGAAGTCGCGGATCGGGTGGTAGGGCACCGCGCGCAATACATGGACGTTGATCGAGTGCACTGCGTCGCCGATCATCAGCGTGTAACCGTCGGGCGCAGCCTTCGCCGTCATGCTGCGGCCGATCATGCTCGCCGCACCGGGTCGATTGTCGATCACCAGGCTTTGGCCCATTGCAGTGCCCATGGACTGGCCGAGCAGACGGCCGATGGCATCGGACGATCCGCCCGGCGCATAAGGAATGATCAAACGTATCGGCCGATCGGGATATTTCTGCGCCGTCGCCGGTGTTGCAGCGAACGCGCACAGTGCAGCCGTCAGCGCGACACCAACCTTTCCGGTTCTCGCCCTCATTACGGTCTCCTCCGCACCACGCCGCCGGGCAGGCGCCCGGCGGGTAAACCTAACTATTTGTTTTTATTATTATTTTTATAATCCGGCCTGGGTCACAAACTTCGACACCAGGTACGGTTCAATCGCTTCGCTGCCGCCTTCCGAGCCATAGCCCGAATCCTTGACGCCGCCGAACGGTACTTCCGGCAAGGCAAAGCCGAGATGGTTGATGGTCATCATGCCGGTCTCGACCTGCGCCGCAATCGCGTTCGCGGTTTTCGCTGACTTGGTCCACGCATAAGCCGCCAGCCCGTACGGCAAACGGTTCGCTTCGGCCACCGCATCGTCAAAGGTCTTGAACGGATTGATGATCGCCAGCGGGCCGAACGGTTCGGTGTTCATCGCCATCGCGCTGGTCGGCAGCTCGGTGATCACCGTCGGTTCGAAGAAATTGCCCTTCTCGCCGATCGGGTAACCACCGGTCTGCAACTTGCCGCCGTGTTTTTTTGCGTCTTCAACGTTGGCCACCATCGCGCTCTGCCGGCGCGGATTGGCCAGCGTTGCCATCTTGGTGTCCTTGTCGAAACCATCACCGACCTTGATGCCCTTGGCACCCTCGGTGAATTTCTCGACGAACTGTTTATACACACCTTCCTGCACCAGGAAACGCGTCGGCGATACGCACACCTGGCCGGCGTTGCGGTATTTCATGAACGACATCATCTTCGCGGCGACGTCGATGTCGGCGTCATCAAAAATGATCACCGGCGCGTGGCCGCCAAGTTCCATGGTCACTCGTTTCATGTGCTGGCCGGCCAGCGACGCCAGTTGCTTGCCCACCGGTGTCGAGCCGGTGAAAGTGATCTTGCGAATCACCGGATGCGGAATCAGGTAACTCGAAATCTCCGCCGGGCTGCCGTAAACCAGATTGATCACGCCGGCCGGCACGCCGGCATCGACGAAAGCGCGCACCAGTTCTGCCGGTGATGCCGGCGTTTCTTCCGGCGCCTTCAGAATCACCGAGCAGCCGGTGGCCAGCGCGGCCGACAATTTGCGCACCGCCTGGTTGATCGGAAAATTCCACGGCGTAAAGGCCGCGACTGGACCCACCGGCTCTTTAACGACTAATTGGTAAATCCCTTCGGCGCGCGCCGGGATCACCCGGCCGTAGGCGCGGCGGCCTTCTTCGGCGAACCAGTCGATCAGGTCGGCGCCGGCCAGCGCTTCGAGTTTGGCTTCGCCGACGGGCTTGCCCTGCTCGAAGGTCATGTACGTGGCAACCGTATCCGCGCGCTCGCGGAACAGGTCCGCGGCCTTGCGCATGATCTTGCAGCGGTCGAACGCCGAAACCTTGCGCCACGCCTTGAAACCCTGCTCCGCCGATTCCAGCGCACGGTCAAGGTCGGCCTTCTCGGCATACGCGACGGTACCGATCTGCTGGTGGTTGGCGGGATTGACGACCGGCAGCGTGCGGCCGGCAGCAGCAGCGCACCATTGGCCGTTGATATGAAGCAGCGTATTGGGATACATGATGTGGAACCTGTGGCTGGTTGAACGGAAGGCGAAGAATAAACGACTTTGACCCCGCCCGTAATCAATCCGCCCTTACGGGCGGCTTCATCGCGGCACTTCGCCGCGGATCTGCACGCGATGGATCAGCCAGTCTTCGCCGGCGCCGGCCAGCGCCTGGCGATGAATCAGGCAGCGGTTGTCCCAGATCAACGTGTCGCCGGCCTGCCATTGATGCGTCCAGACCCATTCCGACCGGCTGGCGTGCTCCCACAGCGCGTCGAGCAGCCGTTCGCTCTCCTCCAGCGGCAGGCCGATGATCCAGGCGTTGCGCCGGCGCCCCAGATACAAGGCTTTGCGCCTCGATTCGGGATGGGTGCGCACAATGCGGTGCTGGGCGCCGGTCGATTCGCGCGGATCGGTCACTTCATCATGGCCTTTGCGCAAACGGCCGTCATCGAGAAGGCTCTCGTCATGCAGCAGCATGCGGCCATCGATGCGCGCCTTGAGATCCTCCGGCAAGCGTTCGTACGCGAGATACTGATTGGCAAACGCGATGTCGCCGCCCGCCGCCGGCACTTCCAGCGCATGCAGCAGCGCGATCGAACACGGGCGCATGCGGTACGACAGTTCCGTCTGCCACAGCGGATCGCCGCGCCCCCGGGTGCCGGTCGGCCGCTCCAGCGTCATCCGGTTCGACACCACCAGATGTTCCTGGCGCACGTCGTCCGACTGCTGATTGAGCACGCTGACGCCCTGCATCTCCGGCGTGCCGAAGATTCCACCCAGCGCCAGCAAGTATTCATCGCTCAACAACCGCCCGCGCACCACCACCGCCAGATGTTCACGCAAGGCCTGACGCAAAGCCTCGGTGGTCAGCGGCCCGGGTGCACTCAAGTCGACGCCGACGACTTCGGCGCCACAGGCGTGGCCGGACGGAACGATCTGCGGGATTTGCATGAACGCGCGGGTTAAAACCTAGCTGCCGATTTTTTTGAAATAAGCCTTGTTGGCAACGTCGACCACGCTCATCCCGGCGGCCACATCGCGGTTGCGTTCTTCCTCGCCGGCTGACAGCGCCTGGGCCCGCGCCAGTACTTCGGCGATGCGCGCGCGTGGAATGAAACACACGCCGTTGTCATCGGCCACCACCAGATCGCCGGCGTTCACCGGCACGCCGCAGATCTGCACCGGCCCGTTGATCGCCACCGTCTCCACACGCCACTTGCCGGTCATCAGGCTGACACCGCGCGCCCAGATCGGATAGCCGATGCTGCGCGCCGTCGCCACATCACGCGTCGCGCCGTCGACAATCGCACCGGCCTCACCCTGGCGCTTGCCGACGTTCGCCGAATTGCCGCCGAGGCTCGAAACATGCTCAACGCCTTCGATCACCAGCACATCGCCGGGCTTGGCCAGGTTATGCGCCTCGATATCCGCCTGTCCCGACTTGCGCGCCATCGCACCCAGCGTCGGCGGCACCGCCTGCATGATGTTGCGCACCGTCATCACCGGGCCGACCATGCGCGCGCCGGGCAGCATCGGCTGCAGCTTCGCCGCCGGAATCGCGCCGTGGATGCCCAGTTCATCCATCGCATCCGACACCGTGCCGGCGAGGTCGGTCAACCCCAGATAAGCGTTGATGGTGTCTTTGCCCGGACGCGGGATGTCGAGCATGACAATGCGCTCGCGGGCGATTTTTCCGGTCAATTGAATATCGGTCATGGCAGTCATGGTGCTCTGGGGGTTGGTTGCGCGCTGATTGATAATAGCAAGATGCTTTGTAAAGCACAGCCGGGCGTGTAATCTCCACGCTTCCCTGCCGTCATCCCGTTTCATGGCCGCCCGACGACAAATCAAGTTCACCATCCACCGCGCACCCAAGGCACCGGCGATCGATGTGCCGGCGGCGCTGCGCGAAGGACTGGCATTGCTGCAAGCCGGCAAACTCGTGAAAGCGAAGAGCGTTTTTCACGGCGTGCTTGCCGCCGAACCCGGCCATTTCGATGCGCTGCACCTGCTAGGGGTGATTGCCGCGCGCGCCGGTCAGCCGGCCGAAGCCGACAAACTGATCAGCCAGGCCCTCGCCATCAAACCAGCCGAAGCGGCGGCATATGCCAACCGCGGGCTTGCCCGGCAAGCAACGGCGTCATACGAAGCCGCGCTCGCCGACTTTGACCGCGCCATCGCCCTCAAGCCCGGCGAAGCCGAAACCTACTACTGCCGCGGCAACGTGCTGCTGGACCTGAAACGTTACGGCGCCGCCGCGACCAGTTACGACCGTGCCATCGCCCTGCGGCCCGACCACGCGGCGGCACACTGCAATCACGGCAGTGCGTTAAAAATGCTCGGCCGCCTTGAAGCGGCTCTGGCCAGTTTCGACCGCGCCATCGTCATTCGCCCTGACTACGCCGACGCCTGCTGCAACCGCGCCAACACGCTGCTGAGCCTCGGCCACCATGCTGAAGCCCTTGCCGGTTACGACCGCGCCATCGCCATCAACCCGCGGCATGTCGAATCACACGGCAACCGCGGCAACGCGCTGCAGCACCTTGGCCGTTACGACGAGGCGCTGGCCTGCTACAACCAGGCGCTCGCCATTCGCCCCACCTACACGCTGGCCCGCGCCAACCGCAGCAATCTTTTTCTGCTGACCGGCCGCTTCGTGCGGGGCTGGCAGGACTACGAGGCGCGCTGGGAAAAATGGCAGACTGCCGCAGACGCGCAGCAGACGCTGACGCCATCCCGTTTCACCCAGCCCATATGGAATGGGGAAAAATCCAAAGGCACGCTGCTGATCTGGCCGGAGCAGGGTATCGGTGACCAGATTCTTTATGCCGCCATGCTCGACGAGGCCCGCGCGCGGGTCGGCCGGCTGATCTTCGCCACCGACAAACGCCTGCAGCCGCTGCTGGCGCGCTCCTTCCCGGATTGCGAGGTCACCACCATCGCCGCAGCGCTCCGCCAAAAGCGCTTTGACATGCAATTGCCGCAGGGCAGCCTCGGCATGCACTTCCGTAACAGCAGTGCCAATTTCCTGAAACACCGCAAAGCCTTTCTCAAGGCGGACCCGCTACGCAGCGCCGCGCTGCGCAAAACCATCGCAGCGGCGACGGACAAACGTATCTGCGGCCTGTCCTGGCTCAGCACCAACAAGCAACTCGGCGGCCACAAAAGCCTTGCGCTCGACACGCTGCGTCCGCTTCTGGAAAAGCCGGGGTTGCGCTTCGTCGATCTGCAATACGGCGACACCGCCGCGGAGCGCGCTGCGACCGCCCGCACCACCAGCACCGCGATCGTTCATCTCGACGCCATCGACAACACCAAAGACATCGACCAACTGGCCGCGCTGATCGACGCCTGCGACTTCATCGTCACCATCAGCAACACCACGGCGCATCTGGCCGGTGCGCTGGGCAAGGAAGTGTTCCTGATGCTGCCTCATGCCGCCGGACGGCTTTGGTACTGGCAGACCGACCGCGACGACACCTTGTGCTACCCCAATGTGCGCGTATTCCGCCAGCGCCGGCCCGGCGACTGGTCCGACGTGGTCGAGCGCGTGTGCGCAGCCATCGCAAAACCATCGACCAAACCACGCCGCCGCTGAATTCGTCGTGGCCATCCGCAAAAAAATCAGCTACGCCGTCACCCGCAAAACCAAGGGCGCACGCGCCATCGTCAGCGGCGATGTCCGCACGGCCGCGCCGCCCGTACATCCGGACGCCGACTTCCGCCGCGCCAACACCCTCTTCAACAACGGGCAATACCAGGATGCGCTGATCTGTTACGACCGGGTGATCACCCTGGTGCCCAGCCACTTCCCCGCGCTGATCAACCGCGGCGCCGCTTATGCGCAGTCGGGACAGTTTCATGCCGCGCTGACCGATTTCGATCGCGCCATCGTGCTGCAACCGGATAACGCCGACATCCACTGCAGGCGCGCCGGCGTACTGCGTGCGCTGAATCAATACGACGCCATGCTCGCCGCCTACGATGACGCCATTCGCCTGCGTCCGGATTTCGCGCATGCACGCTTCCGGCGCGGCGTATGCAAACTGCTGACCGGTCGCTACACCGAAGGCTGGCGGGATTACGAAGCGCGCTGGGACGAATGGGCTCAACTCAAAATGCAACCGGGGCAGCCGCAGACTTTGCTCGGCCCCGACAACTTCGGCAAACCGCTGTGGGACGGCTCATCGACGAAAGACACCCTGCTGATCTGGGCGGAACAGGGCTTGGGCGACCAGATCCTGTTTGCCTCGATGCTGCAAGAGACTGCCGCGCGCGCAGGCAGGATCATCCTCGCACTGGATAAACGCCTGCATCCGTTGTTCGCGCGATCATTCCCCGGCTTCGAAATCATCACTTTCGCGCAAGCTGTGAAACGGGGCGGCTATCAGCAACAGATTCCGCTGGGCAGTCTCGGCGCGCTGTTGCGCAACCGCGCAGATGATTTTCTCAGTCACCGCCGGCCTTTCCTGGCGGCAGATGCCAAACACAGCGCTGCGCTGCGAAAAACCATCGCCGCGGCGGGCAAACGCATCGTCGGCCTGTCCTGGCGCAGCACCAACAAGGAATACGGCACGCTGAAAAGCATGCCGCTGGCCACGCTGCGCCCGTTGCTGGAAACGCCGGGGCTGCGTTTTGTCGACCTGCAATACGGCGACACCACGACGGAACGCACCGCGCTGCATCAGCGCGGTGGCCCGGATATCACGCATCTGGACACCATCAACAACCAGGACGACCTCGACGGACTGGCTGCGCTGATCAACGCCTGCGACGTCATCGTCACCATCAGCAACACCACGGCGCATCTCGCCGGCGCGCTGGGCAAACCAGTCCTGCTGATGCTGCCCCATGCCGCCGGACATTTCTGGTACTGGCAGACCGACCGCAACGACACACTGTGGTATGACCACGTCCGCCTGTTCCGCCAGCGCGCTGCCGGGGACTGGGCGGAAGTCATCAAGCGCGTGCGCACCGCCTTGGCCGCCGGCAATACCACCGTCACGCACACCATCACGCACGCGCGCAAGCCGCGGGCCACAGCAGCAGATTTCAAGACCGCAATACGCGACAGTCTGGCAATGCTGCAAAAGGGCGAAACCAAAGCGGCGCGCAGACAGCTTGAACACGTCATCGAGGCCATGCCCAAACATGCCGAAGCCCTGCAGTTGCTGGGCGGCATCCTGCTGATCGACGGCAAGCCGGCAGAAGCCGCCGCATTCCTCGAACGCACGCTCGCCGTCAGCCCCGCCGTTGCCCTGGGCAACCTCGGCCTCGTGCTGCACCGGCTGAAACACGACCGTGAAGCCCTGGCGCAATTCGAAAAAGCGGCCGCGATCGAGCCCGATTACGCCGAGGCGCATTCCAACTGCGGCGTGATCCTCAACGATATGGGCCGCTTCGCCGAGGCTGTTACCGCCTACGACCGCGCCGTCGCCATCAAACCCGGTTTCGCCGATGCGCATTGCAACCGCGGGGTTGCGCTGAACAACCTCAACCGTCACGCCGAAGCCGTCGCCAGTTATGGCCGCGCCATTGCGCTCAAACCCGGCTACGCCGCGGCCCACTGGAACCGCTGTCTGGCGCTACTGACCAGCGGCGACTTCAAACGCGGGTGGGATCAATATGCGTGGCGCTGGAAAAAGCGCGAGATCACTTCCGACGATCTGGGCAAACGGCCGTTCTGGTACGGCAACCGCCAGCGACGCGGCAAACACGACCTGCCGCACGGCGTGCCCTGCGCATTCGACCCGCCGTTCTGGGACGGCACGCCGAACCGGGATTCGCTGCTGGTATGGCCCGAACAGGGCGTCGGCGAACAGGTGCTCTACAGTTCCATCCTGAACGACGCGCGCGCGCGCGTCGGCAAACTGACGCTGATCCTCCAGCAAAAACTGCATCCGCTGTTCCAGCGTTCCTTCCCCGAATGCCGCATCGTCACCTTTGAAACCGCGGTCGCCGAAAACAATTTCGACTGGCAGATACCGCTCGGCGAACTCGGCCGTTTTTTCCGCACTTCCACCGACGACTTCCTGCGCAAGCGCCAGGCCTACCTGAAAGCCGATCCAGCGCGCACCGCAGCGTTGCGTACGGAAATCGCGCCGAAACGCCAGCGGATCGTCGGTCTGTCGTGGTACAGCCGTAACGCCGAATTCGGCGTCCAAAAAACCTTGTCGCTGGATCTGCTGGCGCCGCTGCTGGCAACACCGGGTCTGCGTTTTGTCGACCTGCAATACGGCGATACGGACACCGCGCGCACCGCCATCCGGCGCAACACCGGCGTCGACATCACCCGCGTCGCCTCGGTCGACAACTGGGAAGACGTCGACGGCTTTGCCGCACTGGTCAATGCCTGCGACCTCATTGTCACCATCAGCAACTCCACGGCGCACATCGCCGGCGCCCTGGGCAAGGACGTGCTGCTGATGCTGCCCCATTCGCAAGGCCGCTTCTGGTTCTGGCAGAACGATCGCGACGACACGCTGTTTTATCCCGGCGTGCGCGTGTTCCGGCAGCACGCCAGCGGCGACTGGTCGCAGGTGATCAAGAACGTGTGCGCCGCGGCGGCTTCGCAAAAGTTAAAATCAGGCAAAACCTGACCGCCACATCGCACACCGAACACTCATGGCCACCAAACGCATCATCACCTTCTCGATCTCGCACAATCCCAGGAGCAACACCAAGGCCAGCACCCAGACCGCGTTACGCAAGGCCGCCGGCCATCTGCAGCGCGGCGAATACGCAGCGGCGCGGCAGATCGCGTTGGAGGTCGTGCAGACCCAGCCCCAGCACTTCGATGCCCTGCACATGCTCGGCGTCATCGCCGGGCACAGCCAGCAGCCGACCGAAGCCATCGCGCTGATCAGCAAGGCCCTCGCACTCAAACCCGACGCCCAAGCCTATTGCAATCGTGCCGCCGCGCGCCTGGTGCTGCAGCACCATGCCAAAGCCATCGCCGACTGCGATCAGGCCATCGCGCTCAAACCCGGTCTGGCGGTGGCGCATTGCGTGCGCGGCCACGCGCTGGCCGCGCTGAAACGCCACCAGGAAGCGTTCGCCAGCTACGACCGCGCCGTCGAACTCAACCCGGAATACGCCGAAGCCTGGCATCACCGCGGTCACGCCTGCCTCAATCTCGGTCTGGTGCAGAACGCTGTCGCCAGCTACGACCGGGCACTGGCGATCAATCCCGACAATCAGGGCGGTCTCGCCAACCAGAGCATGTGTTACCTGCTTGCGGGCGACTTCAGCCGCGGATGGGAACGTTACGAGGCACGCTGGAAAGCGCTGGAAGTCGGATTTGTCGCGCCTCCCGGGAGCGGCAAGTTCATGCTGACACCCGAAAATTTCGGTAAACCGTTATGGGGCGGCACACCGACCCGCGGCACGGTGCTGGTTTGGCCCGAGCAGGGGATCGGCGACCAGATCATATTCGCCTCAATGCTGGCGGATCTGCAACCACGCGTCGGCAAAGTCGTGCTGGCGCTGGACGAGCGCCTGCACCCGCTGTTCGCACGCTCGTTTCCAGGGTGCGAGATCATCACGCGGGAGGCTTCGCGCCGCCCCAACAATTATGACTTCCAGATCCCGGCCGGCGGTCTCGGCAAGCATTTCCGCAGGTCAATCAATGACTGCATCCAGCATCGCCGTGCTTTCCTCGTTCCTGACAAGGCCCACAGTGCGCGCCTGCGCGAGTCCATCGATCCGGGAAATTTGCGCCTCTGCGGCCTTTCGTGGTCCAGTATCCATCCGGAGTTTGGCAATGACAAAAGCATGGCGCTTGCCACATTGCGGCCGCTGCTGGAAACACCGGGGTTCCGTTTTGTCGACCTGCAATATGGCGACACCAGCGCAGAGCGTGCGGCACTGAAACAGAAAACCGGCATCGACATCGTTCACCTTGACGATATCGACCTCAGCAAGGACATTGACGGCCTCGCCGCACTGATCGATGCCTGCGACGTGATTGTTACTATCAGCAACACCACCGCCCACATTGCCGGCGCGCTGGGCAAGGAAGTCTGGCTGATGCTGCCGCTCAACGCGGCACGGTTCTGGTACTGGCAGACCGAACGCGAAGATTCGTTGTGGTATCCGCACATGCACATCGTCCGCCAGCACAGCGTCGGCGACTGGAGCGACGTCATTGCACAGGTCGGCAAGGCGCTGACCGCAGCACCGGCAGCGGCAATGCCCGCCGCAAAGGCGCCGGCTAAAAAAGCGGCCGCCCGTAAAACCCCTGCCCTGAAAAAAGCCCCGGCCGCGAAGAAAAAGGCTGCTCCAAAAAAAGCGTCCGCGCCGAAGAAAAAGAAGGTTGCCGCCAAATAAAGCATTGCACGGCACCGGCGTAACCGGGGTGTGACGCCGCGCAGTCCGCACCGTGAGCACCTGCCGCAACAACGGCTCGACCGGGTGTAATCTGCCCGGCCCGAGCACTGCAATCCGGAGGAGAACAACATGGCCCTGAAACTGCGCCGCCTGTCCAACGCGCTGGGCGCCGAAGTGTGCGACATCGACCTCACCCGGCCGATGAGCGAAAGCACTTTTGGCGAAATCTACAGCGCATTCCTTAAGCACGGCATCCTGCTGTTCCGCAACCAGAACATCACGCGTGAACAGCACATCGAATTCAGCAGCCGCTTCGGCGAACTCGACGACCACAAGGCGCTGCCGCGCGACCGCCATCCGGATTACCCGGAACTGCTGCTGGTCACCAACAAGCCCAATGACGACGGCTCGCCGTCCGAATCGCGCTACACCGGCCGCTCCTGGCACACCGATATGTCGTATACGCTGCACCCGGCGCTGGGTTCGCTGCTGCGCTGCTGGCAGCTGCCCGAAGTCGGCGGCGACACGCTGTTCGCCAACATGACCATGGCCTACGACACGCTGTCCGACGGCATGAAAAAACTGATCGCCGACCTGCATGGTATCCACCTCTCCGGAACGCGCAAGATCAACAAGGACGACGCCGGCGCCGCGCGCCGCGCCGAAGTGATGAAACTGAACCCGCCGATCGCCCAACCCGTGGTGCGCGTGCATCCCGAAACCGGCCGCAAGGCGCTTTACCTCGGCGAAAAGGTCAAACGCTTCGACGGCATGACCGAAGAAGAAAGCAAACCGCTGATCGATTATCTGAACAAACACGCCACGCAGCCGGAGTTCGTCTATCGCCAAATGTGGAGCGAGAACGACCTGATCGTGTGGGACAACCGCTGCACCATGCATCAGGCGCTCGGTGATTTCGACGAGACCCAGGTCCGCCACCTCGAGCGCACCACCGTGCTCGGCACGCCGTCCGGCTATGTCGTGGCCAACGGTTGATCACCAACAATAACCAATCCCGAGGAGACCCCCGTTGAAAACACTGCGCCTGATTGCGCTCGCGTTCGCCTGCGCCCTGCCCACCGCCCAAGCCGCCGGATATCCGGAGAAACCCATCCGCATCATCGTGCCGTTCACTCCCGGCGGCTCCACCGATATCCTCGCGCGCATGATCGGCCAGAAACTCAGTGAAGCCTGGGGCCAGCAGGTAATCGCCGACAACCGTCCCGGCGCCAACGGCGTGGTCGCGGCCGACATCGCCGCCAAGGCCAATCCCGACGGCCACACGCTGATGTTTGTCGCCATCGGCCACGCCATCAATCCGCTGCTGCAGAAAAACCTGCCTTACGACGCCGACAAGGATTTCGCCGCAGTCAGCCTCACCGCGATCCTGCCGCAGATGCTCGCGCTGAATCCGAAAAACAGCGCCACCAACCTGCGCGAACTGCTCGCCCTCGCCAAGGGCGCGAAACCCGTCAACTACGCCACCGGCGGCGTCGGCTCCTCGCAGCATCTCGCCACCGAGCTGATGGCCTACATGGCCAAAGTGAAGCTCAATCACATCCCGTACAAGGGCGGCAATCAGGGCCTGCTTGACGTCATCGCCGGCCATGTCGATTTCACCATCACCACCGCGCTCACCGTCGTGCCGCACATGCAGGCCAAACGCGTGCGCGCGATCGCGGTCAGCACCGCGAAACGGCTCGATGTCGCTCCTGATGTGCCGACCATGGCCGAAGCCGGCATCCCCGGTTATGAATCGGTGGCGTGGTACGGCATGGTCGCCCCTGCAGGCATCCCGCCGAAAGTGATGGAAAAACTCGCCGCCGAAACCATCAAGGCGACCAACTCCGTTGAAATGAAAACCGCACTGATCAAACAGGGCGCAATCCCCGTCGGCAATACGCCGAAGGAATTCACCGCGTTCATCAAGAATGAACGGGCCAAGTACGCCAAGGTCATCAAGGAGGCCGGCATCAAGGCCGAATAAACCGCATATGGGTAACACAAGCATCCCCGCCACCACCGCCACACTGGCGGCGTGGGCAGAACAGTTCCGCCTCGAACAGGCGCCGCCCGAAGTCGTCGAACGCATGAAGGCGCTGGTGCTCGACCTGTTGCGGGTCGTCGCTGTCGGTGCGCGCCTGCCGTGGAGCCGCTCGGCGCGCAAACTCGCACTCACACTCGGCGGCAGCGGCACTTCTTCCATTCTGCTCTGCGGCACCCTTACCGATCCGGCGCGCGCCGCCTTCGTCAACGGCGCCTACGCCCATGCCTGCGATTTGGACGACACGCATGTCGGATCGATGCATCACGCCGGCGCTTCGATCCTGCCGGCGGTGCTGGCCATTGCCGAACAGGAAAACAGCGACGGCCGCGCGCTGCTCGAAGCTGCGATCATCGGTTACGAAGCCTCACTGCGCATTGGTGTTGCCACACAACCCGCGTTGTTTCATCGCGGCTTCATGTCGACGCCGACCTGCGGTGCGCTGGGGGCCGCGCTGGCAGTCGGCAAGCTGCTCAAGTTCAACGCATCCGATCTCGCCGGTGCGCTGGGCGCCGCCAGCAACTATGCCGGCGGTCTCGCACAGTTCTATCACTCCGGCTCGCAGATCAAACGCATCAACGGCGGTCGTGGCGCGGAATCCGGCGTCATCGCCGCACTGCTGACCCGCGAGGGTATTGCCGGACCACGCGACATTCTTGAAGGCGAAGCCGGCTTCTTCAACGCCTTCTCCGGCCAGTACGATGCCGGCAAAGTCACGGACGATCTCGGCACCGGCTACCGGCTGATGGAAGTCAGCACCAAGATCCACGCCGGCGCCGGCCGTCTGCAAGCGACCGCGGATGCGGGACTGGCATTGGGCTTTGACCTCAAGCTGACGCCGGAACAAATCGTCGATGTCGAAGTCGGCATCCCGAAAGTCATCGAGGGTCGTCTCACTCAGGCGAATCCGCCGGACCTGCAAAGCGCACAACTCAGCGTGCCATTTGCGCTGGCGATGGCACTCACGATGGGCAAAAGCCGCGGCAAGCAGGCAGGCCTGCGCCGCGAAGACTACGAAACCGCGTTGCGTACGCCGGAGATCCAGGCGCTTTCCAGCAGGGTGCGCTGTGTTGTCGATGCCGAAATCGAAGCCGGCACCAACACCGAAGAAGTTCCGTCGCGCGTCACCATCAAACTCGCCGATGGCAGCACACACACCGCGCGGGAAGACCATCCACGCGGCAGTCCGCACCGGCGCATGAGCTGGGATGAACTGTCGGCGCTGTTCCGCGACTCGGTGGGCGATGCGCTGCCGGAGTCGTCCAAGAACAAAATCCTCGACCTCGTCGCCGGCCTGGACCGCGGCAGCAAGCCGCGCGACATCACCGCGCTGTTTGTCGCGCCACCCGGCTGGATGCAATAAATAGTTAATTAAAACAAATACTTAAATCTATACCGCGGTAAGGAATCCCACCATGAAAAGCTTTTCCATCATTGCTGCCGCGCTGCTGTTCAGCGGTTTCGTGCATGCCGCCGACAACTACCCGAGCAAACCGATCCGCCTGATCGTGCCCTATCCGGCGGGTGCCAGCAGCAACGACATCCTCGGCCGCGACATCGCACAGCGCCTGACCAAACGCCTCGGCCAGCAGGTGGTTGTCGACAACCGCTCCGGTGCCAGCGGCACGCTCGGCTCCGAAATCGTCGCCAAGTCGCCGCCCGACGGTTACACGCTGCTGGTCGGTGTTGCCGCGCCGCTGTCGGTGGGCCCCAGTGTGTATCCGAAACTGGGATTTGACCCGGTGAAAGATCTCGCACCCATCGCGCGGTTCGCAATGGTGCCGTACGTGATGGCGGTGAACCCGACCGTCCCCGCGAAAAACATTCCCGAATTCATCGCCTACGCCAAAGCCCAGGCCGGCAAGGTCAATTACGGCTCATCGGGCAACGGCGGCTCCCCGCACCTCTGCGGCGAACTGTTCAAGACGCTCACCGGTATCGAGATGACGCATGTGCCGTACAAAGGCGGCGCACAGGCGATGGTCGATGTGCTCGGCGGCCGCCTGCAGATGATCTGCACCGGCGCCACCGCGCTGTCAGCGCACATCCGCTCCGGCAAACTGCGCGCGATCGGCATGGCCACCATCACCCGCTCGTCGCAAATGCCCGAGCTGCCGACCATCGCTGAGCAGGGTGTCAAAGGTTTTGATGTCAATTCCTGGACTGGACTGCTGGCTCCGGCGGGCACACCACAGGCCATCATTCGCCGCCTCTATGATGAGGTGGCTTACCTGGTGAAGACCGAAGAAATGCAGAAGTTCATTCTCAGCACCGGCGCCGAACCGGCATTGATGGACCCGAAGGAATTCGGCGCCTATATCAAGTCAGAGCTCGCGGTCTGGAGCAAGGTCGTCAAGACCGCAAACGTCCGTATCGACTGAGTTGCGCCAGCGCACAGCCTGAGCGTTCATGCCCGCCTGACTGGCGCAAAGGACCGCAAAAACCGGATCAGGCTCCTGCCGCCACGGCCTGCCGGATGAACCTCAGCGTTTCCTGCGCGCAAAGGTCGGGGTCGCTCGCCGCCACATGATAGGAATCACCAGGCAGCACCAGCAGGGACGAATTCGGTATGGTCTGCTGCCACTTGCGTGTGTTGTCGACTGAACACAGTGCGCTCCCCTCGGTAGTCACCACCAAAGCCGGACACCGTATGTTCGGAAGGTCGGCAACAATATTCGAAATCGGGATCACTTTCATGAAACCGACCTGCGTTGAAGACGCCGTGCGACCCATCAGCTTTGACCACCACTCCACGCCTTCCTGCGGGAACCTGCTGCCCAGACGACCGGACATCGTGCGCCGTGCCCACGACTCAACGCCACCGGGCCGGGAGAACTCTTCCGTCCAAGCCGGAATCTTTTCTGCGACCTGATCGCGTTGCGGGGGTGGCGTGCCGACTACCGTCAGCGTACGCACCAGTTCTGGGTAGCGCGCTGCAAAACGCCGGGCCACGGTCCCGCCCAACTTGGCGCCGACCAAATGAAAGCGCCTGATGTTCAGCGATCGCATCAGTTCAACATAGTCATCAACAATGCGATCCAGTGACCACTGAAAATCCAGCGGCATCGGCGTCGAGTCGCCAAATCCACGCATGTCAGGACGAACCACCCGGAAATGCCGGGCAAGGTGCGGCACCCAACCAAACCACACCGCGCCGGACTCGGCGTTACCGTGAAGCATGAGGATGGCATCGGCTTCCTGCCACGGATCCGTAAAGTCATCGATGCGGTAGTTCATTTCCAGATCGGGGGAAATTCTCGCTTTGTAGATCATGTTCTTTCCTGACATTCAGTTCGCGGCAACCACTTCGGTAAGAAAGTCCAGCGCCGCTGCCGCAAACGCGTACATATTGCCGACGCGATCGGCGTTTCCGGTTTCCAGCGTGCGCGTTACGTCCACCGCACCGGCCACGGCAAAGCAGGCATGCCCCGGCGGATAACCGTAACGGCTGCCGGTCGGCCCGGTCGCGCCGGTCTCGCTCAGCGACCAGTCGGTGTTCATGCGCTCGCTGATACGCCGCGCTTTGAGCAGGGCATAGGCTTCGGTGGACGGCGTCAGCCCGCGCATTTCTTCATCGCTGATGCCGAGGATGTGGCGACGCATGTCGTAGGTGTAAACCACCACGCCGCCGCGCACGCAGGCCGATGCACCGGGCACTGCGAGCAGCGCCGCGGTGATCAAACCGCCGGCGGAGGATTCTGCAACGACAATTGTTTGTTTGCGCGCGATCAGCAGCTTCACGGCGCGTTCGGCATGCGGCAGCAGGTCTTGCATCATCGGGCTTTCATGTTGAATGAGCGGGTGCGCGGATGATGACGCAGATTACGCGGGCCTGCGAGACGACCCCGGCACAGCGGCTACCGGGGCCATATAAAACATAATTAAAACAAATACTTAAAAATAACCGCCGGGCATGGTGAAATGAAAGATCAGTTGATCGGAATGCCCGCGCTCTTGATGATCTTTTCCCAGATCGCCGTGTCTTCACGCAGCACGCGGGTCAGCTCCGCCGGCGTCGACGGATCGGCTTCAATGCCCTGACGCAGAAACTGTTCACGCACATCGCCCATCGCCAGGGCCTTGTGAGCGGCGGCATTGAGCTTCGTCTGGATCGGCTTCGGAATACCCGCCGGTGAAAAAATACCGAACCAGGCTTCGAAGACATAACCGGGCACGCCCGCTTCCTGCACTGTCGGCACTTCAGGAAAGGCCTGTGAACGTTTGGCGCTGGTGACTGCCAGCATTTTCAGACGGCCGGCTTTGACATGCGTCGCCGCCGAACCCATCACCGGAATCGAGAACTGTACTTCACCGCCGATGGTTGCCGTGACCGAAGGACCGCCGCCCTTGTACGGCACCTGGGTGAATTTCACCCCGGCCACATGCTCCAGCAGCGCCACCGCGAGATGCCCGGCGCTGCCGATGCCCGCCGAACCGTAATTCAGCTTGCCGGGTTCTTTTTTCGCCGCGGCGATCAGCTCTTTCATGTTGTTGGCCGGCAACTTGTTGTTGGCAACCACCACCGACGGCGAGACGCCCAGCTTCGAAATGGCATCCAGATCCTTCAGCGCGTTGTACGGCAGCTTGGAATACAGCGTCTGATTGATCGCCAGCGCGTTATGCGCCACCAGCAGGGTGTAACCGTTCGGTGTCGCGCGCGC
>CAIZLW010000058.1 GCA_903933915.1 uncultured beta proteobacterium
AGGCCATTACAGCAACGAACACTCAAGCAAGTTTTTTGCACCCTGGCGCGACCTGCCAACCGAAACGCCCGGCGCGGGCATGACCGGCACCGGCATCCACATCCTTGATGCCTTCGCCAACATCGCCGGCCCCGCGCAACAGATCACCGCCCAGTTCATCGCCCATCGTACCGGTGCCGATCCGCGCGACACCGTGTCCGTGCTGTTCAAGTTCGCCAACGGCATCAGCGGCTTCCTCGGCGCGGTGCGCGCCTCGCCGCTGTATTTCCGCATTCATGTCTTCGGCGACGAAGGCTCGGTCGAAGCGCTGGATGAAACACGCACCATCATCCGTCTGAAGGGCGGCAAGACCGAAGTGAAGGATTTCCCGAAAATCGATTCGGTACTGGCGGAAATCAACGCCTTTGCCGATGCGGTAGCCGGCGTTGCGCCCTACCCGATCAGCACCGACGAAATGATCAATACCATCGCCTCTTTCGAGGCCATCATCAATTCGATCCAGACCGACGGCACCATCAAGCTCTGATGTACTGCACGGCGGCGGCAGTCATCAAAGTGTCACGATAGTGTTATAACTTCTTCATATTTACGCGCCATCCGGTGTCCGGGGAAGCCAATTGATCACAATCGAAATATTCCGCAACGAAGCAGACACCCTCGCCATTCCTGCAGGCGAAGTCATATTCAGCGAAGGGGATACCGACGGCGTTGCCATGTACGTCGTGGTTGAAGGCGAAGTTGATCTGTTGGTCAAAGGCAGGCTCGTTGAAAGCCTCGGCCCCGGCGGTGTTCTGGGCGAGATGGCCTTGCTGGACAAAGTGCCTCGTAGCGCCAGCGCTGTCGCAAAAACCGCCTGCAAGCTCGTCGAGATCAACGAAAAGCGTTTCAAGTTCCTGGTGCAGCAGACGCCCAATTTCGCATTGCAGATGATGCGAGTCATCGCTGACCGGCTGCGCCGCATGGATGACCGCCTGTAACCCTGGGCAGCAGACTCGCGCAACGGCACCATCATCGCTTGTCGGTGAATATCCCGTCACCCGTCGCCGAACAAAAACAAAAAGCCGTATCAGCAAAAATTGTTACTGAGGAAATAAAACGCCAGGCTGCTATTTTTCCGATCCGGAGTCACTGTCCGCAGCGTGCCGCCGGGACAAGGCATCGACATCGCGGTCAAAGCGTAATTGCAGTTGCATCGGCATATCAGTGCGCACCACTGAAGGCGCCTGGGGCACACCCGGATCGGAGAGTCCACGCCAGTATCCCAAACCAAACACGGCGGCAGCCGCCATAGCCGTGATCACCAGCCGCGGCAGGTGATGCCTGGCCGCTGGCGGTGGCGCAGCCGGTGTCGCTGCTGAAGGCATAACAGCCTGGGCGGCCGTCTCGTGCAACCGCATCGCGGTCGCTGCAGCCGCTTCGGCTTCCGCCCCGACCTTCTGCCGCTGCAGGGCAATACGCTCGGATTCAGCACGCTCGCGCTCAACGTTCGCCGTCTTGAGCTGCTGGCGCTCCAGCGTACGCATCCGCGCCTGCACTTCGGCATCCGCACGTGCGCGGTCACGCGCGGCCACCTCTGCCGCCGCTGCCACCCGCTCGCGCTCCTGCTCAAGTTGCGTCAGCCGTTCAAGCTCTGCGGCACGTTCCTGCGCCGCCTGCTCAGCGGCCTGTTCGGCGGCAATGCGCTGCCGCGCCTGTTCGATCGCCATTTTCTCGGCGGCAATACGCTTCGCCGTTTCGTTTTTAGCCTGCTGTTCGGCGGCCATACGCTCGCGCGCGGCGACCGCGGCCGCTTCGGTGCTGCGCGCCTGCGCCTCGGCCTGCGCCGCCATGCGCTGCTCGACCGCGAGTCGTTCGGCCGCACTGCGGGCTGCCAATTCCTCCGCGGCGTTCATCTCAAGAATTTGTTTTTGTTGCTCTTTTTGAATGCTCTCGCGTTCATTCGATTGAACAAGGGCTGCCCGCTCCGCAGCCTCACGCGTTAGCGCCGCGCGCGACGCCGCAGTCTCTGCGGCAATACGTTCGCGCGTTTGCTCCGCCAGGCGCTGTTCAGTCGCAGCGCGCTCCACTGCGGTCAGGCGCGCCGTTTCATCGGCAGATGCACGATCACGTGCAGCCTTGCCTGCTAGCTGTTCTGCCCTGATAAGCTCCTGGATCATTGAAGCAGCATCGGCATCGGCATGCGTTCGTTTATCCGCTGCCGATTTTAGAGCCAGCTCGGCCTCTGCCTTTGCTGCCGCTACCCGGATTGCCTCACGCTCGACCTCTGTGCGCGATTCAGCGTCTGCTTGCGCACGCTGCTCCGCAACAGCCCTGGATTGCATCGCCGACGCAGCCGTTTCTTCGATGGCATTACTCTGACGGAGTGTCTCCGCAAGGTACCTGTCGGCTGCCTCTCGCTTAGCAGCGGCGTGTTGCGCAGCTTCGTCAGCTGCTATGCGTTCGCGCAGCTCATTGCTGGCTTTTTTCTCTTCAATGGCTCTGAATTGTGCAGCTGCCATCGCCTGAGCTTCAGCCTGCGCGCGTTTATCGGAAGCGATTCGCAACGCACGTTCGGTATTTCCCATCGCCATGGCCAACTGCGCAGCTTCACGGTCAGTCTCAGCCTGGGTCGCAGCCAGCGATGCCGCCTGCAACTCGGAAAGTACCGGATCCTCAACAACATCGGTGATAACCGGAACGGTAACCTGAGATAAATGCGCCTGTCGCTGCATCGCCTGGATGAGCACATTGGGCGATGACAACCTGATTTCGGAATCCAACTCCCCTTCTTCAGGAAAATTGTCCGCCACGGGTTTAGCGCCAAGGCGCAGCCGGGCAGCATTGCGAATCTGATCAAGCAGTCGGCTCACTGTGGGCTGCACTCTACGTTGAGACTGAACCGTTCATTATACGTAACGCGGTTACCTTGCAGCGCAGGAATATCGGATCGACCTCGCTTGGGCGTTGCCTGAACCCCGACAAAATCAAGAAATATGAATTTAGTCAAAGTGACTCAAGCCGTTAAGATTGCAGCCAGACTCAGGGTTTTTCACCAGAGTCCCATCTCTCGGCTGCACGGCTATCAGTCACCCGTGCGTCCACCCAGCGCGCACCATTCGGCGTGATTTCCTTTTTCCAGAACGGCGCTCGGGTCTTCAGATAATCCATGATGAATTCACAGGCGGCAAAGGCGTCGCCGCGATGCGTGCTGGCGACAATCACCAGCACGATCTGGTCGGTGGGTTTCAGCGTGCCGACACGATGGATCACCAGTGCATCGAGCACTTCCCAGCGGCCACGCGCCTGATCGATGATTTCGGTGATCGCCTTTTCGGTCATGCCGGGATAATGCTCCAGCGTCATGGTGGCGACGCTGGAGCCTTCGTTGATATCGCGCACCACGCCGACAAAGCTGGCAATGGCGCCGATTTTCGGATTGCCGCGACGCATCGCTGCCAGTTCGGCACTGACATCAAAATCCTGCTCGTGGACGCGCACGCTCATCGCATCAGCCTCCGGTCACCGGAGGAAAAAATGCGACCTCATCGCCATCCTTGACCGACGTGTCGGGCATGGCCACATCCTGATTCACCGCAGCGCGCAGGTTGCGGCCCTCGGCCATTTCCTTCGCCCAGGCTTCACCGCGCTGCGCCAGGTGTCTGCGCAAAGCACCCAGCGTACCCACGCCCGCCGGCAAAGCCAGTTCCTCGCGATCGGTGCCCAGTGCTTCACGCAAGCGTGCGAAATACAGCAGCGTGATCATGCGCCCTGCCCGAGACCGACTTGCTTGAGAATGAATGCAGCAATCGCTTCCGGCGCATTCAGATCCAGTTGCGGCAGTTGGGTATCGACCTTGGCATCACTGGCAATGGCGACAATGTTGCTGTCGTGCGGATGGATCATCGACTCGCCGACCACAGCGCGATACACCTCCAGCTTGGGGATGTGTTCGTGTTTGAAGCCTTCGACCAGCAGCAGGTCGCAGGGCGACAGGCGTTCGATCTGCTCATTAAGCGTCGGTTCGGGCGCGCCGCGCAGTTCGTGCATCAGCGCCCAGCGCCGCGACGAAGTGACCAGCACTTCGGTACAGCCGGCGTGGCGATGGCGGAAGGAATCCTTGCCCGGTTGATCGACATCGAAAGTGTGATGCGCGTGTTTGATCAACGAAACCTTCAATCCGCGCTGCACAAACAGCGGGATCAGTTTCTCGATCAGCGTGGTCTTGCCGCTGCCGGAATAACCGGCAAAGCCGAAAATCTTCATGGATTCAGCAATCGAAACGAATAGGCACAATATTAACAGTTGCCACCGGGGATTTAGCGGGGCTTGGCCGGGGTGCGACTGTCGTCGGCGGGCATCAGGTGTATCCCGTCCGCCAGCAAAGAAAGGCCAATCTCCACACCAACGGCAATGTCGTTACGCCGCGCGGCATGCGCCGGGATGGTCAGGAACAGCGGCGGCCGCTGCGGACCATTGACGGCCACGGTCAGTGCCACATTTTCGCCGAGCTGAACGCATTCAACGACCGGGCCTGATACCGGGTTCTCGCGCTCACCGCGTGATGGCCGGTCACGCCGGTGCAGCATGATGTGACCTTGCGGGATCACCCAGGTCACCTGCACGCCCGCTGCAAATGCTGTTTGCAAGCGCGCCTCCAGCCGATGGCCCCGCCATTCGATGATGGTGACCGCACGGGCTTCGTCATGACCCACCACGCCGGCACGAAAGACATTGCGCAGACCGACCAGCTGCGCGACTTCGACGCTGTCAGGCCGCGTCATCACGGCATAGGGTTCACCGACCTGCAGCGTGCGTCCCTGATGCAGCACACACAACTGGTCGGCCAGCATCAGGGCCTCATCAAGATCATGGGTCACCAGGATCACCGGCATCGCCAGACCGCGGCGCAGTTCGGCCAGTTCGCGATAAAGCCGCTGCCGCGTCGCACGATCCACCGCGGAAAACGGCTCATCGAGCAGCAGCACCTGCGGTTCGCGCGCCAGCGCCCGCGCCACCGCGACCCGCTGCTGCTGGCCGCCGGACAGCGCTGCGGGCACCCGATCTTCAAGACCGGCAAGACGCACACGCGCCAGCACATCCCGTGCGCGCTGCTCACGCTCGGCGACCGGCAACTCGAGCATCGCCTCCATCACGTTATGCAACGCGCTCAGGTGCGGAAACAGAGCGTAGTTCTGGAATACATAACCGACACGCCGCCGGCGGGTTTCAATATGGATGTCATGCCGCGAATCAAACCAGCAGTCACCATTGCTGTGAATTTCACCCTCACCCGCGCGCAGCAACCCAGCGATGGCCCGCAACACCGTGGACTTGCCGCTGCCGGAAGGCCCGACCAGTGCCAACACCTGGCCTGGCGCACATTGCAGCGTGGCATCCAGCGGTATGGGGCCTTTCTGTTTCAGATGAACGCGGATGCCTTCAGCCATGGCGCTTGATCCGTGAACGGGCATTGGTGTAATAGGCGGCGCCGATCGCCACCAGCGAAATCAGCAGCAGCACCGCTGACATCACCCCTGCCCCGGCGGCATCGAAGGCCTGCACGCGGTCATAGATCGCAATCGCCACGGTCTTGGTTTCACCGGGAATGCTGCCGCCGACCATCAGCACCACGCCGAATTCGCCCAGCGTATGCGCGAAGGTCAGCACCACCGCGGAAAGAATGCCGGGCCAGGCCAGCGGCAATTCGATGCGCCACAAGGTGCGCCAGCGTGTCAGCCCGCAGCACGCCGCAGCGTCGCGCACTTCCGGCGCAATCGCCTCGAAGCCGCGTTGCATTGGCTGGATTGCAAACGGGATGTTGAATATCACCGAGGCCAGCAGCAATCCTTCAAAACTGAACACCAGCGGTTTGCCGAATACGGATTCATAAAACTGGCCAACGGGCGATGCGCCGCCCATCGCCACCAGCAGGTAATAACCGAGCACCGTCGGCGGCAGCACCAGCGGCAAGGCCAGCAGCGCCTCGACCCAGGCCTTGCCGCGAAAATGATGCGCCGCCAGCGCATGACCGGCCCAGATGCCCAGCGGCAACAGGATCAGCACCGTCCATGCGGCGAGCTTCAGCGACAGCGTCAGTGCGGACCAGTCCATGTTTATTTCGCCGCTTCCGCCGGCAGCACAAAGCCGTACTGGGTGAGGATTTTCCGTGCCGCGGGTTGCTGCAGCCAGGCATAAAACGCCCGTGCGGTTTCGCCGGCGCCTTTGACCAGCACCATGCGCTGACGCAGCGGCGCATGCAGGTCTTCCGGCAGCAGCACGTATTGCCCCTGTTGCGTGATACCCGGCGCGAGCGCCAGCGAATAGGCAAAGATGCCGCCCTGCGTCGAGCCACTGGTTGCGAATTGCGCGGCCTGCGACACGTTTTCACCGAGCACCAGTTTGCCTTGCAGCGATTCCCACAGCCCCAGCTTGCGCAAGGATTGTTCAGCCGCGCGGCCATACGGTGCGTGTTCGGGATTGGCAATGGCAAAGCGGCGCACGACATTGCCATCAATCGCCTGCTTCAACCCGGCCATGCGCGCATCAACAGCAAATGAAGAACCTTTGGGCGCAAACAACACGATGCGCCCGGTGGCATACAACAAGCCGCGGTCTTCCGTGCGGCCGCTGTCATGCAGCTTGAACACAAAATCTTCGTCCGCCGACAGAAACAACTGGAACGGCGCGCCCTGTCCGATCTGACGGAAGTAGTTTCCGGACGAACCGAACGACAAACGCACTTCGCGTTTTGTTTCCGCACGAAATCGTGTCGCAATCTCCTCCAGCGCAAATTTCAGATCGGATGCCGCCGCAATGGCTGGAGAGTCGGCCTGGGCCCGCACTCCAGATGCGCATAAAAATATAAATAAAAACAAATACTTATAAAACATCATAAGTGTATCCCCAGCGGCAGGCAAACCCGCCGCGTGCCCTGCCCCAGCGCGACCTCGGTCACCACCACGTCCACGCCATAAAGTTGCTGCAATTGCGCGGTGGTCATCACATCGTCCGGTACGCCACAAGCCAGCAATCCGCCGTTGTGCAGCATCGCCACCCGGTCCGCGCAGAGAAAAGCGTGATCGGGATCATGAGTCGACAGCAACACGCCGATGCCGTCTGCCGCCAGCGCACGAATACGCTCCAGCACGCGCACCTGGTTGCCGAAATCGAGATTGGCGGTGGGCTCATCCATCACCACCATCTGCGCGTCCTGCGCCAGCGCGCGCGCGATTAACGCCAGCTGACGCTCGCCGCCGGATATCCGGGTGTAGGTCGCATCGGCCAGATGCGCGATGCCCATGCGACGTATCGCATCGAGCGCAGCGCCATGGTCGCGCGCCGACGGCGCTGCAAATAGGCCCAGATGCGCCGTGCGGCCCATCAGCACCACTTCAAGCACGGTGTACGGGAAAAACGCGCCATGCGCCTGCGGTACATAACTGACCAGACGCGCAATCGCGTCGCGCTGCAGCGTACGCAGGTCCTTCCCATCCAGCATTACCGCGCCGCCCTGTACCGGCAGCAAGCCCAGCAGGGTCTTGAACAAGGTGGTCTTGCCGCTGCCGTTGGGGCCGAGCAGACACAACACTTCACCGGCATTGAGTTCAAACGTCACATCGTTGCCGATGCGACGTCCGGGATAACCGTATGCGAGCCTCTGCGCGGCCAGTTTCATCGCCTGCCCCTCATTGCCAGCCCCGCCTTGCGGTCGCGAGCTGCCACAGGAACAGCGGCGTGCCGACAAACGCCGTCAGCACCCCCAGCGGCACTTCAATATTCGCCATCGTGCGCGCCAGCGTATCCACGGCAACAAGGAACCCTGCGCCCAGCAATACCGATACCGGCAACAGTTTGGAAAAATCAGGGCCGGTCAGCAGCCGCGCAAAATGCGGGATCACCAATCCGATCCAGCCGATAACGCCGGAAATCGCCACGGCAGCAGAAGTCATCAAAGTGGCGGCGACAATCACCACCAGCCGGATGCGTCCCGCCGACACGCCCAGCGCACGCGCCTCTTCGTCATCCAGCGACAACACGTTGATGCGCCAACGCAGCAGCCACAACGGCAGCAAGCCGACCATCAGCAGCGGCGCCGCCACCCACATGTCGCGCGAATCGGTCGACGCCAGGCTACCGAGCAGCCAGTAGGTGATCGCCGGCAACTGGTTATAAGGATCGGCGAGGTATTTCATCAGCGCCACGCAGGCGCCGAGCAGCGCCCCGAGCACCACACCGGCGAGCACCAGCACCAGCAGCGGATCATGGCCGCGCACCGCGCGCGCCACCAGATAAACCATGCCCACCGCCGCCAGGCCGCCGGCGAAGGCCATCGATTGAATCGCCACCACGCCCAGCGACAGAAAAATGCCGAGTATGGCGCCGACCGCGGCACCTGCCGACACGCCGAGGATGTCCGGCGACACCAGCGGATTGCGAAACAGGTTCTGATACGCCGCACCCGCAGCCGCCAGTGCAGCACCGACCAGCACGGCAGCAATCACCCGCGGACCACGGATCTGCAGCACCACGGTTTCCATTGTCGAATCGAGACCGTGCGGCGCGCCGCCCGCCCATGACCAGAGGATGCGCAGCAGATCGGCCAGCGAAACCGGATAACGTCCAACAGCAAAGGCCAACACGATCATGGCCAATAGCGCGGCTAATGCCGCGCCCATGATCAGCAGCGATGAACGGTTTCGTGATGTTCCGGAAGCGGACAAATCAACAACTCCTGCTTGGCAACCGCCGGAGGATACCGCACTACGCACCCGTTAACGGCGGGCATTGGGAAAGAACAGCTGATCGGCGCCGATTTTATAAGCCGCGATGGTCTGCTGCCCTTCCACCGAGATCACCCAATCCACAAACGCCTGGCCAAGATCCTTTTTCACATGCGGGTGTTTGGCCGGATTGACCAGCATCACGCCGTACTGATTGAACAGCTTCTGATCGCCCTCGACCACAATCACCAGATCACCGCGATTCTTGAACGACAGCCAGGTGCCGCGGTCGGTAAACGAGTAGGCGTTCATTGCCGACGCGGTATTCAGCGTCGGCCCCATGCCGGAGCCGGTTTCTCGATACCAGCTGCCTTTGCCGGTGTTGGGATCAATGCCGGCGTCTTTCCACAGACGCAGTTCAGCCGCGTGGGTGCCGCTTTTGTCGCCGCGCGAAGCAAACGGTGAGTTGGACCCGGCAATCTTCTTGTAGGCATCGGTGATGTCCTTGCTGCCAGCGACCTTCGCCGGATCATCTTTCGGACCGACCAGCACAAAGTCGTTGTACATCACCTCAAACCGGCGAACACCGAAGCCATCAGCGACGAATTTCTCTTCAGCCACCTTGTCATGCACAAACACCACGTCGGCATCGCCGCGACGCGCCATGTCCAGCGCCTGGCCGGTGCCCAGCGCAACGACGCGCACCTGGGTGCCGGTTTTTTTCTCGAACACCGGCAGCAGATGTTTGAATAATCCCGACTGTTCGGTCGAGGTGGTCGAAGCCACCGTAATAAAGTTCTGCTGCGCGACCGCCGGCCCCTGCAGGCCCAGCAAGGCCAATGCAACAATCACCGCAGCAATAACGTTCCTCCGGCTTAATGCCATGGCAGTTCTCCTTTAATGAATGCTGTCGCTTCAGCTGAAGCGGGTTCCTTGAAAAAACGGTCAATGGGCGTGTGCTCCTTCAACTGGCCGTTGCTGATAAACAGGATTTCGTCGCCCAGACGCCGCGCCTGGCCGAGGTTGTGCGTGGTCATGATGATTTTGGTGCCTGACGCATGAATGGTATTGACGATATTTTCAATGTCATGCGCTGATGCTGGATCGAGGTTCGCGGTCGGCTCATCCAGAAACAGCACGTCGGGACCCAGGGCCCAGGCCCGCGCCAGTGCCAGCCGCTGCTGTTCGCCGCCGGAGAGCACACGTGCCGCCCGATGAGCCTGCTGTTCCAGCCCAACAACTTCCAGCACGTCCATCGCCCGCATTTCGCTTTCGCGACGGGATTTGCCGGCCAATTGCAATCCGTAAACCACGTTGGCCAATGCCGAGCGCCGCAACATCACCGGTCTTTGAAACACCATGGCCTGATGGCGACGGACATCGCCATTGCGCGCGCCGTGCCAGACGATGCGTCCGCCAGTCGGAATCAGCAGACCATGGCACAGCCGCATCAGCACGCTTTTGCCGGCGCCGTTGGGTCCGAGAATGATGGTGCGCGACCCGGCTTCGATCTTTACGGAAATGCCGTTGATGATGGCCGTGCCACCGGCGGCAAATTCAAGACGATCCAGTTCGAGCGGCAGCATGTTATCCATACCTCCGCTGCGCGACTTCACGAATCACTGCGGCCAGCGCATTCAGCGCAATCACCAGCGTGATCAGCACGATGCCCAGCCCCAGCGCCAACGGCAGGTCGCCCTTGCTGGTTTCCAGCGCAATGGTGGTGGTCATCACTCGGGTCACGCCGTCGATATTGCCGCCGACGATCATCACCGCGCCGACCTCGGCCGCGGCACGGCCGAATCCGGCCAGCACGATGGTCAGCAGTGAAAAGCGCGTGTCCCAGATCAGCGTCATCGCCGCGCTTAGCCGCCGCGCACCGAGCGAACGCAGTTGTTCCGAATATTCGCGCCAGGCATCTTCGATGGTCTGTCGGGACAGCGCGGCAATGATCGGCACGATCAGTACCGTCTGGGCGATCACCATGGCCTGCGGCGTAAACAGGATGCCGAGGCTGCCCAACGGGCCGGCGCGCGACAGCAGCAGATAGATCAACAATCCCACCACGACCGGCGGCAGCCCCATCAAGGCATTCAGCAGGACGATCAGCAATTGCCGGCCGGGGAAACGCTCGACCGCAATGGCTGCGCCCAGCGGCAGCCCGATCAGCGTCGCGATCAGCGCCGCGATCAGGCTGACCTGGAGACTGAGCAGGACGATCCCGGCCAGCCCGGAATCAAACCCGATGACCAGCGCCCATGCCGCACCAAACGCTTCGCCAAAACCAGTCATGCAATTCACAACCTAATAGGAAGGTTGGTCATGATGGTAGATAATGGCCAAATCCTTAATATGTAATAACTTGCATGTATGAAAATATCGGCTCAAATTCGCTGGACCCTGGACTCGGTCGAAATCGAACCACGGCTGGTCACCTTGCTGGAATCCGTTGCCCGCAACGGCAATCTGCAGGCGGCGGCCAAAAGCGCCGGTCTGTCCTACCGCCATGCCTGGGGACTGCTGGAAGCCGCAGGCACCGAACTCGGTGACCAGTTGGTACACCGGCAACAGGGTCGCGGCACCCAACTCGCCCCCCTCGGCACCAAGCTGATGGAGGGCATGGTGGACATCAACGGCTCTCTCGCTGCAGGTTTGCGTGAAGGTGAAGCGCGCATGGCCGAGCACCTCGCCCGCGCCCCGACGTCAGCGACCAACCCAGCCCAGGTCACCCTGTTTGCCAGCCACGATCTGGCGCTGGCGCAGATGCGCGATATCGTTGCCAAACGCCCCGAACTCCGGCTGTCACTGCAATTCCATGGCAGCCTCGACTGTCTTGCTGCAATGCGGCGCAATCAATGCGAACTGGCCGGCTTCCATTTGCCGTCGATCCCCGGCACCCGCACCCTCGCCGCCCAGATGATTCCGTTTCTGAGTCTGAAAGGCTGGCGGGTCACCCAGCTGTTCGACCGCACCCAGGGGTTGATGGTGAAAACGGGGAACCCGAAAAAACTGACACGGCTGGCCGACCTGACGCACGCCGGCGTGCGCTTCGTCAACCGCCAGCCCGGCTCAGGCACCCGGCTGTGCCTGGATTTTCTGCTCGGGCAGCAAGGCGTCCAGCCGGCGCAAATCCACGGCTACGCCCATGAGGAATTCACCCATGCGGCGGTTGCGGCCACAGTGGCCAGCGGCATGGCTGATGTGGGATTCGGCATCGAAGCAGCAGCCCGGGAACAAGGGCTCGATTTTGTGCCGGTGGTCAATGAACACTACTACCTTGCCGCACGCGCTTCGGTGCTGTCACGCCCGGGGGTGCGCGCCCTGCTCGAGTTCTTTGACAGCCGCGAATTCCGCAGACTGGTCAACAGCCTGGCCGGCTACCGATCAGTCGCCAAACTCGATTGGCTCAACGCCATGGACATCATCCAATAGCGTGCCCGGCCCCTGATAAAATCGGGCTCTTGCGTAACCGCCGCACAAGGATCCCGCCATGAGCACCGCAAACCCGACGCTGCACGAACTGTCCTGCGCCGACGACTACGATCCGAATTCCATGCCCGTGCCTAAAGCGCGGGAAGTCATTGCCCGATTCCTGTCCCCGATTGGTACCATCGAGCGCGTTTCGGTTCGTGCCGCGCTCGGCCGTGTTCTTGCCGAGGATGTGATCTCCCCGGTTGATGTACCGTCACATGACAACTCGGCGATGGACGGTTTTGCCCTGCGCTTTGCCGACCTCAAGGTCGATGCCAAGGTCAGCCTGAAGGTCACCGGCAGTTCGTTTGCCGGCGTGCCGTTCAAAGGCAAGGTTGCTGCCGGCGAAGCCGTGCGCATCATGACCGGCGGCGTGGTGCCGGCAGGCGCCGATACCATCGTCATGCAGGAACACACCGAGACCAAAGACGGCGCAGTCACCATCGGCGGCGGCCACCGTATCGGCCAGAACCTGCGCAAGGCCGGTGAAGACCTGCAATGCGGCCAGCCTGCACTGCGCCGCGGCCAACCGGTGCGCCCCGCTGAAATCGGCCTGATCGCCTCGCTCGGCATTGCCGAAGTTTCGGTCTATCGCAAGCTGCGGGTTGCATTCTTTTCCACCGGCGATGAACTGGTGTCGATCGGATTGCCGCTGGGCGAAGGCCAGATCTACGACAGCAACCGTTACACCATCTACGGCATGCTCAACCGACTCGGCTGCGAGATCATCGACATGGGCGTGGTGCGCGACGACCCGAAACTGCTGGAAGCCGCATTCAAGGAAGCGGCGGCCATCGCCGACGTGGTGATCACCAGCGGCGGCGTGTCGGTCGGTGAAGCGGATTTCGTCAAAGACCTGCTCAACAAACTCGGTGAAGTGGTGTTCTGGAAAATCGCGATGAAACCCGGCCGGCCGCTCGCCTACGGCAAGATCGGCAACGCGCACTTTTTCGGCCTGCCCGGCAACCCCGTGTCCGTCATGGTGACGTTCTACCAGTTTGTCCGCGACGCACTGCTCAAGCTTTCGGGACGCGATCCGATTGAACCACTGCCGACGTTCAAGGTGCCGTGCACCTCGACCCTGAAAAAGGCGCCGGGCCGCACCGAGTTTCAGCGCGGCATCCTGTCGCGCGATGCCACGGGCAACCTCAGCGTGCGCGTCACCGGTGAACAGGGTTCGGGCATCCTGCGTTCGATGTCCGAAGCCAACTGCTTCATCATCCTGGCGGTCGAACAGGGTAACGTCACACCGGGCACGCTGGTCGAGGTGCAGGTGATGGATGGCGTGATCTGAAATAAAACAACCGGCGCGATCATTCTTCGCGCCACCCTGGAGGAGCAAGCGCTTGAACAATTCGCAAAAACCCGTGCGTTGGGGCATGGTCGGCCTCGGCTGGGTCGCCAGCGATTTTGTCGCACCGGGCATCGTCAAAAGTCCCGGATCTGAACTGGTGGCCTGCCTTGGCAGCACAGCGGAGAAAACCCGCGCTTTTGCCGACAAATTCAAAGTGCCGCATGCGCACAAGGATCTCGCCGCACTGGCCGCTGATCCCGACGTCGATGCGATCTACATCGCCCTGCCCAATGCGATACACCATGCCGCAGTACTGGAAATCGCCCGCGCCGGCAAACACATCCTCTGCGAAAAACCGTTTGCGATGAAAACCGAACACGCCCGCGAAATGGTCAAGGCCTGCCGCGATGCCGGCGTGGTGCTGCGCATCGCGCACCAGATCCGCCTCGATGCGGCGGTGGTCCGCGCCCGCGAGATCGTGCAGTCGGGACGTCTTGGACGGTTGACTGAAGTTTCTCTTGAGCGCGCATCCGCAGTCGGCTCCCGCGTGTCGTGGCGTCAGGATTTTGAGCAAAGCGGCGTGATGTACGACGTCGGCGTGCACCTGTTCGATTTGATCCAGTATGTCACCGGCCAGCGTTTTATCGAAGTATCCGCCTTCACCCACCCCGATCGGCGCGACAAAAAATCCGACGACACGATGACCGTGCTCGGCCGCCTTGAAGGCGACTGCCATGCACTGGCCAAGGCCACGCGCGAAGTGGCCAGCGCCGAAAACAACCTGCTGATCGAAGGCGACAAGGCGACACTGATCACCTCACCGCTGCGTTTCGCCAAGGAGCATGTGATCACCGTTCGTGATGCCAATGGCAGCACCGAAGAGCGTTTTCCCGTGAGCCCGGCCTACGAACTGCAGGTTCAGGCCTTTGAGACCGATGTGCGCGGCGGCCGCAGCCTGCTGCCCGACGGCGAGGACAGTCTGTATATCGTCGCCGTAACCAATGCCGTGCTCAAGGCCATCGATGAGCGGCGCATTGTCACGGTTGCACCCTGACTTGCCACCGGAAACACCCCGCCGCACAATTGAATGACCACACAAGCCGAATACGGCACTGGAGGAGCATCATGAAACGCATCGTCATTGCTTTCGCAACCGCATTCATCACCGCCACAGCCCCCGCGGTGATGGCGCAGGCCTACCCCACCAAACCGGTCCGCATCATCAACCCGCTGGCTGCAGGCGGCAACGTCGACATCGTCGCGCGTGGTGTTGCCGAACAGTTGTCCAAAGCGCTGGGTCAGCAGGTGCTGGTCGAGAATCGCCCCGGTGCCAGCGCGCTGATCGGCACCCGTTACGTCAAAGGTCAGCCTGCCGACGGTTACACTTTTCTCGCCATCGCCAATACCTTTGCCCGGGTGCCTGCGATCATCAATGATGCCGGCTACGACCCGCTGAAGGATTTCACCGGGATTTCCCAAACCTGCGACATCCCGATGGTGCTGGTGATCAATCCGGCCTTGCCGGTGAAGAACCTGAAGGAATTCATCGCACTGGCGAAAAAACGCCCCGGCGAACTGACCTATGGCTCGGCCGGCAATGGCGGCACCGGCCATGTGGCCGCGGAAATGTTCAGTCAGCAGGCCGGCATCAAGATGATGCACATCCCCTACAAGGGCAATGCACCGGCCACCACCGATCTGGTCGGCGGACAGATCATGCTGATGTTTGACCAGGTCAGCACCTCCGTCGGTTACATCAAGGCCGGCCGTTTGCGCGGTCTGGCCGTAACCACCAAAAAACGTTCTGCGGTTTTCCCCGACATGCCGACCATCGATGAAGCCGGCATCAAGGGATTTGAGGACTCCACGTTCAACGGCATCGTTGCCCCTGCCGGAACCCCGCGCGAAATACTCGAAAAACTGCGCGCCGAAGTGGTCAAAGCCGTCGCTGTTCCGGCACTGCGTGAACGGTTTGAGAAAAACGGCATCCCGCTGGTCGCGAGCAACTCGCTGGATGAATACAACGCCTTCATCCGCCGCCACGTCGAGGATTTCGCCAAACTGGCGAAATCCGCCGGCATCACCGCAAACTGAACTGCATCACAAAAAACCCGCCATGCCTCTACAACACCTCGAACACTTCCTGATCCAGACCGCAGACCTCGAAGTCACGCGTGACTGGTACGTCAACGTCCTCGGTTTCCGCGAAGGCCCCCACCCCGACTTCAAGTTTCCCGTGGTCTGGTTGTATCTGGGTGACACCGATGTCGTGCATCTGACCCAGGGCGGCAAAAACGTCAGTGAGAACCGCAAGGCCTATCTCGGCCAGCAGTCGGATGCCGTGCATGGCAGCGGCGTGCTTGACCACGTCGCCTTTCGCTGCACGGGGCTGCGTGAAATGATGGAAAACCTGCAAAAACACAAGGTCGAGTTCCGTAAACGCATGGTTGACGACCAGGGCCTGTTCCAACTGTTCATGCTCGACCCGAATGGCCTCAAGGTCGAACTCAATTTCTCCAATGCCGAAACCAAAGGCATCACCCCGGAGCTGATGGCCTCGGCACTGCCGGCATGAGCGCGGCGCAGTGGTCAGTCCGGCAGTATCACTATCTCTCCCAAGACAGCCACGTCCACCCCTTTCTCGTTGATTTGTGGAACGAGGTCGGTGCAGCCACTGGCGGACGCGTCGCCGCGACGGTACACGCCAAGAATGAAGGCCTGCCGGGTGGCCACCTAGAAATCGTCGATCTGCTGATCCGCGGCGAGATCGAATGTTATGTGCTGATGGGCGGCATCCTCGGCGGCATCGTGCCCGCGCTGGAAATCCAGGGGCTGCCGTTCGCATTCAAGGATCATGCCCAGGTGCATGCCACACTCGACGGCCCGCTGGGCAGCCATCTGCAGGGGGAACTCCGTGCCAAGGGTATCCACGCCCTGCCCTACGGCCTGCTCGAAAACGGATTCCGCCACATCTCCACTGTCGATCGGCCTATTGCCAAAGCCGCCGATCTCGAAGGCATGCGCATCCGCATTCCCGAAGGCCGCATGTTTGCCGATGCTTTTGCCAGCCTCGGCGCGGTACCGGTCGAAGTCAATGTACTCAAACTCTACGACGCGCTGAAAAATCACGAGATCGATGCCCAGGAAAATCCGCTGTCGATCACCGAAGCGCTGAAGCTGCATGAAGTGACGCGACACATCGCACTCACCTCGCACATGTGGTCGGGCTTCAACATGATGGTCAGCCTGAAGTTCTGGAACACGCTGCCCGCCGACATCCAGCAGACCATCGAAGGTGTTGCGCGCAAACATGTGGCGCGGCAGCGCGCGCATACCGATGCGCTGAACCGCGGGCTTGAACAGAAGATTGCCGACTGGGGCATGATCGCCACTCACGTCGACCGCGACGATTTCCGCAACCGTCTGCGCGAATCCGGCTTCTACCAGCGCTGGCGCGAAATCACCGGCAAAACCGCCTGGCAATTGCTCGAGGATGCCATTGGAAAAATACAGTAAGTTATTGTTTTTATTAATATTTTATGCAAACAAAAAGCCCGGCATCAGCCGGGCTTTTTAATTCACCGCCGCAACCAGGCGGCTGCAACTTACTTTTTCTTGTCTGCAACCTTGGTGGTGCTGGCAGCAACCGTCTTGTTCTGTTTCTTGTAACGATCAGCGACCCGATCCTGGGACTTGGCCAGCAAATCAGCGTCTGCCTTGGCGGCATCGGCCGTTTTTTTCTTGGCCTCTTCAGCTTTGACGGGTTCGACCGGTGGCGGTGCCGGCAGTTTTGCCGAAGCCAGACCCACCACGCAACACACCATCACCGCGGGAACCAGCTTCCATATTTTAGGCGCGTTCATTGTTTCCATCCCTCCTTCATGGCTGATGCCGCGGCCGGATTGGTCGCCCCGCCGCCGCTTTTCTGTTGGGCTATCTCGTCGCGATACCAGTATTCGTGATGTTCCTTGGCCCAGGTTTCATCCACGTAACCCGTACGCATGGCATCGTAAGCGCCCTCGACGCCAACCGTGCCAAGGTAAATGTGGCTCAACCCCATGGTCAGGAACAGCACGGAGGCAGTGGCGTGAATCACGTTGGTTATCTGCATCAATTCCCGGCCTTGCTCGAAATTCGGGAAGTTGAGGATGAAGCCGGTCACGCTGACCACCAGGCCCAGCAAGGTCACGCCCAGCCAGAACCAGACTTTTTCACCGGCATTGAAGCGGTCGGAAGGCACGTGCTCATCCGACAACAGTCCGCCAAACTTGACCAGCCACTTGATGTCATGCGCCTTCGGGAAATTGTCCTTCACGAAAGTCACGAACATCACCACCACGCAGAACGCAAATACCGGTCCGACGAAGTTATGGATGTATTTAGACAAGGTCGCCAGCCAGGAAAACAGCGTATAGCCGACAATGGGCAGCACGACATGTTTGCCGAACAGGGTGATCATGCCGGTGACCGACAGCAGGATGAAGCTGATAGCCGCACCCCAATGCACCATCCGGTCCCAGGATCCAAACCGCAGCATCTGCCGTCCGGTCGGTTTCTCGTGCAGTTTGATCGGCCCCTTCCAGTAATAGAAGCCGCCGATGATCGCCATGATGGCCACCAGCAGCCAGCCGCCGTAGATGGTGACCAGATTGTTGCGCACCTGGCGCCAGGTTTCGCCTTCGGGTTGCATCAGCACCGAAGACTCAACACCGCGCACCTGGGTCGTTTGATACTTATTGTCGCCGCCACGGACATCGCGCCAGACCGGCGAATTGTTGCCCGGCTGCGACTGCTGCCGGGCAGCCTGTTCCGCGCCCGCGTCAGCGGCGGTTGCCGGCACCGTAAAACCGAGTGCCAGCGCTGCCAGTCCCGCGCACAGCCATTGCCTCATGCCGACCTGCATGGCCATTCCCCCTTTGTTAATTCGTCTCACGCGTGTATTCGTTCTGGTTGCCGTTGCGCGCCTTGATCGACTTTTCCCAGGCGGTCCGGTCGCTCTTGAACTCGTCATTCTCCCAGGGGCGGCCATCCGGCTTGCCCTGATACTGCCCCTGCTTGTAGACCGTCACCGGCTGCTTTTCGCCGCAACCGGCAGTCACCAAAGCCAAGGCGCCAATAGTTGCCGTAATCACCAGTTTTTTCATGCTCAGTTTGTTCAAGATTTTGCTCCTGCCGGCGGCGTCGCGCCTTTCTCAGGTTTGCCGTAAGCCGTACCCCAGCCCCAGACCTCGGAGCCCTTGCCGCGCTTCAGCACGCGGTTGCGGTAGATGTCAGCAATGACATCGGCATCGCCACCGAGCAGCGCCTTGGTCGAGCACATCTCGGCGCAGGCCGGCAGCTTGCCTTCGGACAGGCGGTTGCGGCCGTACTTCTTGAATTCAGCAGCCGAATTGTCGGCTTCGGGACCGCCCGCGCAGAACGTGCACTTGTCCATCTTGCCGCGCATGCCGAACGCACCGTCCTGCGGAAATTGCGGCGCGCCAAACGGGCAGGCATAGAAGCAGTAGCCGCAGCCGATGCACAGATCCTTGTCGTGCAGCACCACGCCTTCGGAGGTCTTGTAAAAGCAGTCGACCGGGCACACCGCCATACACGGCGCATCCGAACAATGCATGCAGGCGACCGAGATCGACTTCTCGCCGGGCAAACCGTCGTTCAGCGTCACCACGCGACGGCGATTCACGCCCCAGGGCACCTCGTGCTCGTTTTTACAGGCGGTTACGCAACCGTTGCATTCGATGCAGCGCTCGGCATCACACAGGAATTTCATTCTGGCCATGTTGTTCTCCTAATGGATGTCTGTGGGTTATGCCTTGGCAACCTGGCAAATCGTGGTCTTGGTTTCCTGCATCATGGTCACGATGTCGTAACCATAAGTAGTCGCCGTGTTGACCGCTTCGCCGCGCACCACCGGGGCAGCCCCGTCCGGATAATATTTCTTCATGTCCTCGCCCTCCCACCAGCCGGCAAAGTGGAACGGCAGGAACACCGTGCCGGCAGCGACGCGCTCGGTCACCAGTGTCTTCACCTTGATCCGCGGTTTGCTCGGGGCCGGGGTTGTGACCCAGACATATTCGTTGTTGCGCACGCCTCGATCGTTGGCATCCTTCGGATTGATCTCGACGAACATTTCCTGCTGCAGCTCGGCGAGCCACGGATTCGACCGCGTCTCGTCGCCGCCGCCTTCGTATTCCACCAGACGGCCGCTGGTCATGATCAGCGGGAACTGCTTGCCGGCATCCTTGTTGGCCTGCTGAACCGTCTTGAACAGCACCGGCACACGCCAGCGGTTCTTCTGGTCATCATGCGTCGGATACTTGTCGACCAGGTCGGCACGCGGGCTGTACAGCGGCTCGCGGTGCAGCGGTACGGCATCGGGGAAGTTCCACACCACGGCACGCGCCTTGGCGTTGCCGAAGGGGTGACAGCCGTGGTTCTTCATGAACACACGGATCTGGCCGCCGGAGAGGTCAGTCTTCCAGTTCTTGCCCTCGGCGAGTTTTTTCTCGTCCTCGGTCAGCTCATCCCACCAGCCCAGCTTTTTCAGCAGCACGTGATCGAGTTCGGGGTAACCGGTCGTCAGATCAGCGCCCTTGGAATGCGAACCGTCTTCCGCCAGCAGATTGACGCCGTCCTTCTCGACACCGAAGTTGGCGCGGAAATTACCGCCGCCATCCATCATGTGTTTCGAGGTGTCATACAGATTCGGCGAACCCGGATGTTTCAATGCCGCGTTGCCGTAACACGGCCACGGCAGACCGAAATAATCGCCGTCGAGCACGTAACCGGTCTTGGCGTCCTTGCCGCCCTTGGCGCGCAGCGTCTTGACGTCGAACACATGCATGTTGCGCATATGCGCCTGCAGCCGCTCCGGCGACTGCCCGGTGTAGCCGATGGTCCACACGCCGCGGTTGATTTCGCGCAGCGTGTCTTCCATGTCGGGCTCGTCCATGCCGCCCTTGCCCTTGACCAGCTTGATCTTCGCCGTCAGTTCCTTGGCGTAGCCGAACTTCTGCGCGAGCTGATACATGATCATGTGGTCGGTACGCGACTCGAACATCGGCTCGATCACCTTCTCGCGCCACTGGATCGAACGGTTCGAGGCCGTCGCCGAACCCGCGCACTCCAGCTGTGTCGCCGCCGGCAGCAGGTAGACGCCGTCCTTGCGCGCCATCGCCGCCATTGCTGCGGAGGCCGACGGATACGGATCGACCACCACCAGCAGCTCGAGCTTTTTCATCGCCTCGACCATTTCCTTGCCGCGGTTCTGGCTGTTCGGCGCATGGCCCCAGTACACCACCGCTTTCAGGTTCGAATCCTGGTCAATCAATTCATTCTTCTCGAGCACCGCATCAATCCAGCGCGACACAGTGATGCCGGGTTTGGACATCATGCCCGGATTGGGAAACTGCTTCTTGATCCACTCGAAGTCAACGCCCCAGACGTTCGCAAAATGTTTCCATGAACCTTCGGCGAGGCCGTAGTAACCCGGCAGCGAATCCGGATTCGGACCGACGTCGGTCGCACCCTGCACGTTGTCATGGCCGCGATAGATGTTGGTGCCGCCGCCCGACACGCCGACGTTGCCCAGCGCGAGCTGCAGGATGCAGGATGCGCGGACAATGGCATTGCCGTTGGTGTGCTGGGTCTGCCCCATCGCCCAGACGATGGTGCTGGGCTTGTTCTTGGCCATTTGCTCGGCGACGTCGCGGACTTCGGCCTCCTTCATGCCGGTGACCTCCTCGACCTTCTCCGGCGTCCACTTCGCAGCCTCTTCCTTCACCTTGTCCATGCCGTAGACGCGGGCCTTGATGTAGTCCTTGTCTTCCCAGCCGTTCTTGAAGATGTGGTGCAGCATGCCCATGATGAAGGCGACGTCGGTGCCGGAACGGATGCGGTAAAACGTATCCGCCTTGGCGGCGGTGCGGGTGAAGCGCGGATCAACCACGATGACCTTGGCGCCGTTTTCCTTGGCATGCAGCGTGTGCAGCATTGAAACGGGGTGCGCCTCGGCCGCATTCGAACCGAAGAACAGAATGCACTTCGAATTCTGTTCGTCGTTGTACGAGTTGGTCATCGCACCATAGCCCCAGGTGTTGGCAACGCCGGCGACCGTGGTCGAGTGGCAGATGCGCGCCTGGTGATCCATGTTATTGGTGCCGAAAAACGACACGAACTTGCGGAACAGATAGGCCTGTTCATTGTTGTGCTTCGAGGAGCCGATCCAGAACGTCGCGTCCGGACCCGATTCCTTGCGGATCTTCAGCAGCTTCTCGCTGACTTCAGCAAGCGCCACATCCCAGGAAATCTTTTCCCACTTGCCGTCCTTCAGTTTCATCGGCGTGCGCAGGCGGTGCGAAATCTCGTGCATGCCGTGTTCGCGGATCGCAGCGCCCTTGGCGCAGTGCGCACCGAGGTTGATCGGCGAATCGAACACCGGTTCCTGGCGGATCCACACGCCGTTCTGCACCACGGCGTCGATGGCGCAGCCGACCGAGCAGTGGGTGCAGATAGTGCGTTTGACTTCGATCTTGCCCTCAGCGCCCTTTTCGGCCGCCTGCGCCTTGCGCATGACCGGGAACGGCAACTGCGACAGCGCCGCGGCGCCACCGGCAGCCATACCGCTGCGCTTGAGGAAAGTGCGGCGATCGATCGTGTTGCCGATAAAAGCTGAGGCCGAACGGGTCAGCCGGCTCCGGGGCGTCGCAGTGTGGGTGGATTTCCGGGTGAGTAACATGGTGTTGCTCCTCAGACCTTGGTGGTTTCGTAATAACGGCGCACATGCGCCGTCAATTGGTAGCCCTGACCCTGCTGTGTCGCCTGCCCGCTTTCCGCCTTCCGGTCTTCACCGCCCTTGGTCGCGACCACGGCGGCTGCCGCGGCTACACCGCCGACGCCGACTGCTGCAAAAAACTTCCTGCGACTCATTTTGTCGTTCATGGCTGGATCTCCTTCAGGCAAGCTCGAAATATTGGGTTTCGTGAGTCAGAAAAGCATCGGCAACACGTATAACCTTGCGGTAAAAATCAGCGCCCATGGCTTTGTCGACCTTTTCGAACAGTCGGCCATGCCAGGGGGCGAGGTAATGCTGGAAAAAAACCTGTTGCTGTTCCACAGCGTCTTCCGATGTCGCAGACTCGCCAATCAGCCCGCGCATGACATCGCACAGGGCTGAAAAATGATCTTCGTATTCAGCGCTCTGCTCGGCGCGCGCGTAGCCGATACGCGCCAGATCTTCGCGCAGCTCGGCGAGCAACTGGCCGCGCAGGCGGCCAGACATGTAACTGGAGGCGTACAGCGAAACCGGCGGCAGGCTGGTGCTGACGAACAGCGCATCGAATTCATTGGAGACTGCAGCCTGATCCACCGCACCCGCAGCCAGACAGAGCGCCTGCCACTCACGGGCCAGGATCGAATCTTCGGCCACGATCATGTCGCCGGCCTCGGCAATGCGTTCGAGCAATTCAGCGGAAGGACGATCGGCAAACAGGTGCGCGAATACGCCATAGAGAGCGGCTCTGACACCGTTCTCCCCCGTTGCGGCTGCTTCCGGACCTGCGCCCGTAGCATTTTCTGTGGTTGCCGTCATCATGTGAATTCCTGCCTATCTTATGAGGCTTTTCGGCAAAACTCCACAAGCTGTAGACAAAAAAATGCCCCATAAATTAAAGGGGGCATCGGAGTCCAGGACAGGCTGTAAGGATGTTGTCAGATTTCGTCGATGCTGCCATGCCGCGAATTCTGCAGCAGGTCGACCACGCGGCAGTCCGCGCACATTTTGATCCGGTCCAGGGCGCCGGGCTGGGCAAACATCGAATGCTGTCCCAGCTTGGCCAACATGCCATCCACCATCTGTTTGGTTCCAAAAGGTTTTCCGCACTTGATGCAGCCAAACGCCTCGGCTTCATTGAGCATGCGCGGCTGCTTGACCCCGGCCATCAGAGCCAGTCGCGGCACCAGGTCGATGGCCTTTTCCGGACATGTGCGTACGCATAATCCGCACTGCACGCAATTGCGCTCTATGAAACGCAGCGCGGGAGTCTCTTTGGAATCCTGCAACGCACCTTCCGGACAGGCACCGACACAGGCCATACAAAGCGTGCACTTGCCCTTATCAACGGTGATTTCGCCAAACGGCGCGCCGGATTTCAGCGCGATGACGTCCGGCGCCGGTTTCGCCTGCGCACGCAGATGATCAAACACAAAATCCAGCGTCGCCCGCTTGTCATTGGAAAAATTGAATCCGGCTGCCGGCATCGATGCGGCCGCAGGCAGCGCAACAATACGTCGCGCCAGTTCAGCCGGCTCACCGCCCTGCAGCAGTTGCAAACGCCCCGGCGCATGGCCGAAGCCTGCAAGAACGTCTTCACCGATCGCCATCTGCCGGCCCAGCGCCTCGGCGTATTCATCGGCTTCGGACCCCGCCACGAGCACGGCCAGCTGCGCCGCCCCCAAAGCCACCGAGCCCAGCATCAGATCCAGTCCGACCGAGGCGACGTGCAGCACTTCCACCGGGATCAGATTGGCCGGCAGCCCCTGCCCCGAACGCGCCAGCCGCGCAATCAGTTCGCGGCCGTCGCTGCCGTTATGGAACAGCAGCCGCGGATTGTTGCCGCCTGCCGCCGCATAGGCCTTGAGCATTGCCTTGATCCGTGTGCCCATGTCGGCCACCCGCGGATAGGCATAAGTCATCGCGCCCGACGGACACACCGTCGCACAGCCGCCGCAGCCCATGCACAGATGGGGCTCGACCACCACGCGGTTTTCCTTGAGCAGGCTGCTGATCGCCCCGGTCGAACAGACATCAATACATTTGGTGCAGCCGGTGATGTTGGAGCGCGCATGCGCGCAGAGTTTTTCCTTATAGACAAAAAACTTCGGCTTCTCGAATTCTCCCGTCATCTGCGGCAGTTTGGCCGCGGCCAGCGCCTGCTCCAGCGGATCGCGTCCGGGCGCCAGATAACCCTGCGGCGGCTGGTGCAGGCGGATATGCGGCGTCTCCGACAGATCAAACACCAGATCAAAACGGTCGGTGCGCGCCTTATCGGCGCGATTGAAATCAATGGCCTTCACTGCACCGCAGGCGGTGACGCAGCTGCGGTGCGATTTGCATTTATCCAGATCAACCTGCAGCGCCACGCTGATGGCGGATTCCGGGCAGGCGTCGACACAGGCGCCGCAGCGCGTGCAGGCCTCGAGATCGATCGGGTTCGCCTGCTCCCACGACACCGTGAATGCACCCAGATAACCGTCGAGCCGGGTGACACGCCCCGAGTACACCGGATAACGCCGCTCGGCCGGCAGTTCCGCACCCTGTGCGTCATCGGTGATCAACACCGAAATCGACAGCGTGCCGGCAAGCCGTTCCGCCCAACCCAGCGCCGCGGCGCCGGGACCGACGATCAGCAGATTGTTGCCAGCCTCGTAGTTGACCACCGGCACCGGCTCCGGCTCCGGCAGATCGGCAGCCGCCAGCAGCGCGGCCATTTTCGGAGCAGCGTGTTCGCCCTCCTTGGCCCATCCGGCGGTCTCGCGGATATTGACGAAACGGATCGCGCCCTGACCTTCGAAGTCGTCATGCAAGGCGGAAAACAGCGATGACTCCTGCGTGCACGCCACCAGCAGGTCGTCACCGGATTTGACCGCCGCCTCGAACGCGGCGACATGCTGCCGGCACAGCGCATCATGAATACGCGGCTCCCCGGATTCCCCCAGCGCACCAGCGATGGCCTTGCCATCGATACGCATGGTGCGATTGCAATTACACAGCAAAGTCTTGTGACGCATGATTATCCCGTAAGTGTTCTTGTGGTCGCCGCAAGCACCGCTGCTCAGCTGCGCTGCGTGCCTTTATCGTTGTTTTCCGGTTGCGCGGCAACATCGGCTGCCGGCACCACCGGTTCCGGCGCAGCGGCCGGCAATGCCGCCTCCGCACCGCTCCCCTCACCTCCCGCAGCAGCCAGACGCTGCCGCTCCGCCTCCTCCTGCTTTGCGGCTTGTTCGCGCCGCTCCTGTCCGGCCACGATGATGTCCTGGGCTTGCTTCATGGTCTTCAGCATGGCCTCGGGAATCGGATCCGATATTGAATAGTCATCAATATAAGTGTCGAGCCCGTCCATCACATTGAAATGCGGCTCATGGAACAGCTTGTTCAATGCAGCCCGGCGCAGCGACTCATCCACCTTGGGATTCAGAAACCCGCGAAAATCTGAGTCCATGTTCAGCCCTTCGAGCGGCGGCAATACCGGCAACGTTTCCTGATTGGCGGGTGTCACCGCCACGGGCGTCTGCTCCACCGGCTGTTCGCGCGCCTGCTGCTTGCGCCGCGACCAGCGCGACAGGAATTCTTCGCCGGGTGCCGGTTTGTCTTCGGAATCTGCCATGTCTATCCACAATGATTGGATGCGTTCCCTACCCTCTCCCCAACCCTCTCCCGCTTGGGCGGGGGGCAAGGGCACACTTGAAGCGTAGCAGGGTAGAAAGAGGGGGTTAGCGCTTAGCCAATGTCCTTCATCAATTAATCCGGCCGCCAGTTGCCCATGCGCCCCTTGTCCTTGTTGCTTGCATACTTGGTCTTCTTGCGCGGCTCTGGTTTGTAATTCTCTTCGCAGTATTTCGCCATCCACGGGATCAGCTCCGCCGGCAGCGGCACGCCATCCACCGGTTCGCCGCTGTCCATCCAGCGCGAGCCTTCGTGATAACTCACCGTCACGCGCTGCGGCCGCGCCCACTCGTCCTCCAGCCGCCACATCACGAATACCTTGGGCTGCGGCGAGGTGATGTTCATGTAGTAGCCCTCGGCCTCATCACGCTGCAACACGATATTGAAACCGCAAAACAAAACCTGCAGCAATTGCGGATTTTCCAGGATCACCCGGGGTTCGGCGGACGGCTGCAGATCAGGCACTACCCCCTTGGCCTCCCATTTTTCAGTGGCCCAGCGGTTGTTCAGCGCCTGCCGCTGCATGATCACGGCAGCGGGCCAACGGGTGCTCAAAATGGCTTCAGGTTGCGACATGCGCGCCATTCTGCGCTACCGTCCCCCGGGATTCAACCGGCCAATGCCCGTAAAGTCCTGATTTGCAAGTATTGTCATCCTTGCGCCTGCGGATTCTCCTTTGCCATAATCAGTGCCTCTCTTTGTACACCCCCCATGACCGCATCGACTCCAGCAGCCAGCAACTCCGCAATCAGCGACCGCCTCGGCCGGCCTTTGCGCGACCTGCGCATCTCGGTCACCGACCGCTGCAACTTCCGCTGCGTCTATTGCATGCCGAAAGAGAAGTTCGGCGCCGATCATCAGTTCCTCGAACGCTCGGCATTGCTGTCATTCGAAGAAATCACCCGGCTGGCGCGTGTCTTCAAAAGCCACGGCGTTGAAAAAATCCGCCTCACCGGTGGCGAACCGCTGGTACGCCGCAACGTCGAACAACTGGTCAAACTGCTCTCGGCCATTCCGGGTCTCGACCTCACGCTTACTACCAACGGCTCACTGCTCGCAAAAAAAGCGCAGGCGCTGCGCGACGCTGGTCTGAAACGCATCACCGTCAGCCTCGACTCGATGGACGACGCCGTATTCAAGGCGATGAACGATGTCGACTTCCCGGTGGCCAAAGTCATCGAAGGCATCGACGCTGCTGCAGCCGCCGGCTTCGAGCCCATCAAGGTCAACATGGTCGTCAAGCGCGGCCTCAACGAAATGAGCATCCTGCCGATGGCGCGTTTTTTCCGCGAACGCGGCCACATCCTGCGCTTCATTGAATACATGGATGTCGGCGCCACCAACGGCTGGCGCCTGGATGATGTGGTCAGCGCGCGCGAGATCGTCGACATCATCTCGCGCAAAATGCCACTCGAACCCGCCGACCCCAACTACACCGGCGAAGTCGCCGAACGCTGGCGCTATAAGGACGGCACCGGCGAGATCGGCGTCATCGCCTCCGTCACCCAGGCCTTCTGCCGCGACTGCACCCGCGCGCGCATCTCCACCGAAGGCCAGCTCTACACCTGCCTGTTCGCCACCAGTGGCCACGACCTGCGTTCGCTGCTGCGCGGCGGCGCCAGCGATGACGAACTCTCCGCCGCAATCAGCAAAGTCTGGACTGCACGTGCAGACCGCTACTCCGAAATCCGCGGTGAACAGACCATGCCGCTGAAAAAAATAGAGATGTCCTACATCGGTGGATAACCCGAACGTTCTCTCACCGAGTTCCCTCGCCCCGCTTGACGGTAGAGGGACAGGGTGAGGGGCAAACAACAGTCATGCCGAAACCAGAAATCACCCACGCCTACCGCCCGCTCACCGTCGAAGTCGACGCACTGAACGAACACGGCGAGTCCGTCCCCACACCCATCGCCGGCGAACATCCGCTGACGATCTATATCGACAAGCGCGAAATCGTTACGCTGATGACGCTGGGCCAGAACCCCGAAGCACTGGTGCTCGGTTATCTGCGCAACCAACGCCTGGTCAAATCGGTCAACGACATCAAAGCCGTCCAGGTCGATTGGGAAACCGACTCCGCCGCCGTCACCACGCGCAAGGCGGTAAAAGACCTCGACAAGAAAATGAGCAAACGCACCGTCACCACCGGCTGCGGCCAGGGCACGGTGTTCGGTGACCTGATGGAAGAAATCGACAGCATCACACTGCGCGACGACGTGCGCCTGAGTGAAACCGGCCTGCACAGCCTGCTCGATGCCGTGCGCCGCCATGAAACGATCTACAAAAGCGCCGGTGCCGTGCACGGCTGCGCGCTTGCCGCCATCAACGGCGACAACGCCGAAATCCTGCACTTTGTTGAAGACGTCGGCCGCCACAACGCCGTCGACGCGATTGCCGGCCTGATGTGGCTCAACGACATCGACGGATCGGACAAGGTGTTCTACACCACCGGCCGGCTGACTTCAGAAATGGTGATCAAGGCCGCGCAGATGCGCATCCCCTTTCTGGTCTCCCGCTCCGGACTCACGCAGATGGGCCATGACGTCGCGCAACGCACCGGTATCACCATGCTCG
>CAIZLW010000059.1 GCA_903933915.1 uncultured beta proteobacterium
GTCATCGAACTGCTCGATGCCGTGCGTATGCCCGATGCGGTGCGACGCGTCAACGAGTATCCGTTCCAGTTGTCGGGCGGCATGAAACAGCGGGTGATGATCGCGATGGCGCTGGCCTGCGATCCGGCGCTGCTGATTGCCGACGAGCCGACCACGGCGCTGGATGTTACGGTGCAGGCCCAGGTGCTGGAACTGCTGCGCGATCTGCAGCGTTCGCGCGGCATGGCGATGCTGCTGATCACCCATGATCTCGGTGTCGTCGCACAGATGGCGCAGCAGGTCGCCGTGATGTATGCCGGCGAGATCATCGAAACGGGACCGGTGCAGACCTTCTTTGAGGGGCCGGCGCATCCCTACTCACAGAAGCTGTTTGATTCGCTGCCGGAACGCGCCGGCCGCAATCACATGCTGGCGGCAATACCCGGCGCAGTGCCGCCATTGAACCGGCTGTTTGCCGGTTGTCGTTTTGCCGAGCGTTGCGACCGCGTATTGCCGCATTGCGCCGGCACGGAGCCAGCATGGCATGGGGTGGGTGATCATCATAACGCCAGATGCCATTTGTATGCAGATGCGACCGGGCAGACGGCGAAGACTGAATCAGTCGCTGGCCAGGGTGCGCAGATTGCAGCGCGGCGCGCGCAAGACGAGGCGGGCGCTGTGTTGTTGCAAGTGATCGATCTTCAGGTGCATTTTCCGATCCGCAAGGGGTTGCTGCAACGGGTGTCCGGCCATGTGCGCGCGGTCGATGGTGTGACGCTGGATATTTTTCCGGGCCGCACGCTGGGGCTGGTCGGTGAATCAGGTTGCGGCAAGACCACGGTGGGCAAGGGCCTGCTGCGGCTGGTGGCGCCGACCGGTGGCCAGGTCATTTTGGGCGGCAGCGATTTTCTGGCGCTGGATCGCAAGGCCTTGCGTGCCCGGCGACGCGATGTGCAGATTATTTTTCAGGACCCGTATGCTTCGCTGAATCCGCGGGTGAGCATCGGCGACGCGCTGGAAGAAGGTTTGCTGGCACTGGGTCTGGGCACTGGCGCTGCGGACCGCCAGCAGCGCATTGATGCACTGCTCACCGAGGTCGGCCTGTCGCCAGAGGTCAAAGGGCGGTATCCCCACGAGTTTTCGGGCGGCCAGCGGCAGCGCATTGCGATTGCCCGCGCGTTATCGGTGGAGCCGCAACTGATCGTCTGTGATGAGCCGACCAGCGCGCTTGATGTGTCGGTGCAGGCACAAATCCTCAATCTGCTGAAACGTCTGCAGCGCGAGAAGGGGCTGGCCTATCTGTTCATCAGCCACAACATGTCGGTCATCGATTACATGGCTGATGAGGTGGCGGTGATGTATCTGGGGCGCATCGTCGAGCAGGGTTCGGTGGACGACGTGCTGCGTGCGCCGCGGCATCCCTATACCCAGTCGTTACTGGCGGCGGTGCCGGTGGCTGATCCGCAGGCCGTCAGGCCGGTGCTGCGTTTGGCGGGTGATTTGCCGTCACCGGTGAATCCCCCGGCCGGCTGCCATTTTCATCCGCGTTGCGGAGCGGCGGTGGTGCAATGCGCCACCGATTATCCCGACGCGCAGCGTCTCAGCGCGACCCATGCGGCGCGCTGCCATCTCTGCAAACCTGATTAATTAACGCCGGGACTGTGAAGCGACGACTGCAGGCTTGGCCGGCGATTTGGTTTTGGCACCGGCCTTGACCGGGGTTTGTGCGCGTTTCGCCGGCGAACGTTTGGCGACCGTGGTTTTGGTCGCATGTTTCACCGGTTTGCTGCCGTTTACGTGGGTGGTGCGCGCCGCCTTGTAGGCCTTGGGCAGCGATACCGGCGTGGCCGGCAGATCGGGCAGGTTGGGCGTTGCGCCGTCTTTCACCGGCACCAGCAGTGGCAAGCCGGTGCGGAACTTGTTGCTGGCGGTGATGTTGTTGACCTGCTTCAGTTCGTTCACGCTCATGCCGTAGCTGGCGGCGATTTTTTCCGGTTTTTCACCGGCTTTGACGGTGTGCGCCTGCCACGACACCAGCGGCTTGTCGTGGTTTTCAAAGTTCGCCATGAACAGGACGACCCGGTTGCGCGGCAGCACGATGGTTTCGCTGCCGTCGGATTTGATCACCGCTTTGTTGTGCGCCGGGTTGAGGAAGCGGAACTCGTCGAGCGGCATGTTGGCGAACTTGGCAGCCAGTTTGACGTCGATATGGCGCTTGACGCTGATGACCTGGAAGTACGGCTCGTTGGGAATGCTGGCGAGCTTGACGCCGAAACGCGCGGGATCGGCGATGATGTTTTTGACGGCGATCAGTTTCGGCAGGTAGTTGCGGGTCTCCGCCGGCATGGTCAGGCTGGCGTAGTCCGTGGGCAGGCCCTTGGCTTGGTTGCGCGCAATGGCGCGACCGACCGCGCCTTCGCCCCAGTTGTAAGACGCCAGCGCGAGTTCCCAGTCGCCGAACATTCCGTAGAGTTTTTCCAGGTAGTCCAGCGCGGCACTGGTGGCGGCAATTACGTCGCGCCGGCCGTCATACCACCAGTTCTGGCGCAGGCCGTACATCCTGCCGGTGGAAGGAATGAACTGCCACAGACCGGAGGCATGGGCCTTCGAGTACGCCTGCGGGTTATAGGCGGATTCGATCATCGGCAGCAGGGCGACCTCGGCGGGCATCTTGCGGCGTTCGATTTCTTCGATGATATGGAACAGGTAGTGGCTGCTGCGATCCACCATGCGTGCGAAATATTCGGGCTTGGCCGAGTAGAAATTCTCCCAATGGCGGACCAGTTCGGTATCCATCGGTTTCATGGTGTAACCGCTGCGGACCCGCTCCCAGACATCTTTGGGCGGGGCCTTGACCTGGGGTTCCGGTGCGGCGAAGGCCGGGGCCGGCGCGTTGACCGGGGCAGCCTGTGCGGCCATTTTGGCGATGGGGTCCTGCGCGGGCAATTGCGACTTCAAAGTGCCATCGCTTGCGGTCATTTCTCCCGGCAATTGTGCGCACGCGGTGGCGAGAGCAATGAGGCTGAGGAGGGCGCAACGCGCAGCGATTTTTATCATGCAGAAAGTTTCCGGTGGCGGCCTGACAATGGGCGGATGTTAGCCGCCGCAGCGTCAAGTTGTCAAACCGAATTATTCTTAAAAATCAATGTTTTACTGAAAAAATCACAGATTTGGCGTGAAATCCGCCACTGAATGCTCAGAAATTGTTCTTCCAGTCGCGAAGTTCAGCCAAAACAGTGACCGGATCGGTGAGTGTTTTGCCGGCGCGGGTGCTGGCGCTTTGGATGACCCCGGGTGCATTTACGCGCACAAAAGGGTTGGTGGCTTTTTCCTGACCGATGGTGGAGGGCAGCGTCGGCTGGCCGGCATCCCGCAAGGCCTGCATGCGGACTTCAAGCGCCGGCAACTGCGTGTTGTCGGGTTCGGCGGCACGCGCAAACTTGATGTTCGACAGCGTGTATTCATGACCGCAGTAGACGCGGGTGTCGTCCGGCAGGCGGCTTAATCGCGTCAGCGAGTCGTGCATCTGCCGCGGCGTGCCTTCAAACAGGCGGCCGCAACCTGCCGCAAACAGCGTGTCGCCGCAGAACAGCATGCCGCCGCCGACGAAAGCGATATGCGAGCGGGTATGCGCGGGGATTTCCAGCGTTTCCATGTCGATGTCGAAGTGCGGCAATCTGAAGTGCTGGCCGTCGGCGAGCCTGACACTGACTTCAGGAATGCGTTCGTCGCGCGGGCCGAACACCGGCACCGGGCTGCGCGCCAGCAGCGCCGCGTTGCCGCCAACATGATCGGCGTGGTGGTGGGTGTTGAGTATGGCGACCAGAGTCAGGTTTTCGCGCTCAAGGTAATCGATCACCGGCTGGGCTTCGCCCGGATCAACCACAGCTGCGCAGTGTTCGTCGCGGATGGTCCAGATGTAATTGTCGGCGAACGCGCGCAGCGCCACGACTTCAAAGGCAGCCATTTGATGCTCCGTTGCGGATCAGCGGCCGATTATGATTTAAACTCGCAACATGTCAATTGCCGACGGGATGACCGCAGCGACGCAGTGGCTGGCGACGCCGCCCGGCCAGTACCTGCTCGCGCGCGAGCAGGCCTATTTCGACAATGCCGTCGCCGATATCTTCGGTTATCACGCCTTGCAGCTCGGCATGGAGGAGTTGGACCTGCTGCGCGCAAGCCGCATTCCGCTGCGTGTGCACGTGGGCCGCAGCGCCACCACCGGTCTGCGTGCCGATTTCCGCGATCTGCCGATCGAATCGAACAGCGTGGATCTGATGGTGCTGCCGCATACGCTGGAATTTTCGGATCACCCGCACCAGATCGTGCGTGAAGTGGCGAGAGCGCTGCGACCCGAAGGGCAGGTAGTGATTGCCGGATTCAATCCGCTGAGTCTGTGGGGGCTGCGCCGGGGGATGGGCGGGCGGGATGAATTTCCGTGGCATGGGCACTTCATCCATTTGCCGCGGGTCAAGGACTGGTTTGCGCTGCTGGGACTGGAAATTGTTGCCGGCTCGATGGCCTGTTACGCGCCGCCCTGCAGCGAACAGAAATGGCTGGACCGTTTTGCGTTCATGGAAAAAGCCGGCGACCGCTGGTGGCCCATTGCCGGTGGCGTGTTTTTCCTGCAGGCGATCAAACGCGTGCGCGGCATCCGCCTGATCATGCCGAAGTGGAGTGATAACGTGGTTCCCAAAAAGAATCTGGCGCCGATGCCGGAGCGTGTGCGCGGGGTGCGTGATAAGGAAGGCGTTGCCGCCAAGGCGCGCGAGCAATGAGCGAGACCGTAGACATTTATACCGACGGTGCGTGCAAGGGCAATCCCGGGGTGGGTGGCTGGGGCGCGTTGCTGCGCAGCGGCGGACATGCACGCGAAATCTTCGGCGGCGAACTGCATACGACCAACAACCGGATGGAGTTGACCGCGGTGATCCGCGCGCTGGAGGCACTGAAGCGGCAGAGCCTGGTTCGGGTCCACACCGATTCCAAGTATGTGCAGCAGGGCATCTCCGAATGGATACACTCGTGGAAAAAACGCGGCTGGAAGACGGCCGACAAGAAGCCGGTCAAGAACGAGGACTTGTGGCGGCAACTGGATGAACTCGCCGCGCAGCATCAGATTGAATGGTTGTGGGTGAAAGGCCATGCGGGTCACGACGGTAATGAGCGTGCCGATGCGCTGGCCAATCAGGGCGTGGACAGCGTGCAAAACGGAAAGATAAGCTGATGACGGCGCGACAGATTTTTCTGGATACGGAAACCACGGGTCTTGAGCCCAGACTTGGCCATCGCATTATCGAGGTGGCCGGTGTCGAGATGGTCAACCGGCGGCTGACCGGGAAGCATTTTCACCGTTATCTCAATCCGGGGCGCGACAGCGACGAGGGCGCGCTGCAGGTGCATGGCCTGACCACGGAATTCCTCAGTGACAAGCCGAAGTTTAAGGAGGTCGTTGATGAGTTGCTGGAATACATCACCGGCGCCGAACTGATCATTCACAACGCGCCATTCGATATCGGCTTTCTCGACGCCGAACTGGCGCTGGTGCGCAAAAAGAAACTCGCCACTTATTGTCCTGCGGTCGTCGACACGCTGCGCATGGCCAAGGATCTACATCCGGGCAAGCGCAACGGCCTCGATTCGCTGTGCGAGCGTTACCAGATCGACAATTCGGCACGCACGCTGCATGGCGCGCTACTGGATGCGGAGTTGCTGGCGGAAGTTTATCTGGCGATGACCCGCGGCCAGGACAGCCTGATTGTCGAGTCTGCAGGCGCGCGCGAGGAAGCCAAGGTGGCGAAATTCGAGCGCGGCGCCCTCAAGCTGACGGTGTTGCGTGCGAGCGATGAAGAAATCGCAACACATGAATCGCAGCTGGCCGATATCGACAAGGCCAGCGGCGGTTCGGTCTGGCGCGGTCTGGCGACCTGACCGGATCAGCCGGCTTCAGGCGGCGGTCAGCGCCAGCAATTGCCGGAACGAATCCTCAAAAAGCTTCAAACCTTCCGTCTGCAGTTCGTCGCCGGCGGCGTCGAGGTCAATGCCGAGTCGTTGCAGCAGCGCGAACTGCTCGCGCGCCGCTTCGGGATCCCGTGTCAGTGTCTGTTCGGCTTTGCCGTGGTCGCGGAATGCGGTGAGTGTGCCGTCGGGCACGGTGTTGATGGTGTTCGCCCCGATCAGCGATTCGACATACAGCACATCGCTGTAGGCTGGATTTTTGGTGCCGGTGCTGGCCCACAGCATGGTTTGCGCACGGGCGCCGCGTTTACTCAGGTCGCCGAAGGCGGCTGCGGAAAAATAACCCAGCGCATCCTGGTAGGCGAGACGGGCGAGTGCAACGGCCGTGCGCCCGCGCAGCGCCATTGCTTCGCCGCCGAGCGCTTCCAGGCGTTTGTCGATCAGTGTGTCGACTCGGCTGAGGAACAGGCTGGCCACTGATTTGACCTTGCGCAGATCGCCGCCCTTAGCGGCGAGTCGCTGGATGCCGCGCAGGTAGGCATGTGCGACGTCGTGCACATGGCGCAATGAAAACATCAGCGTGACGTTGACCGAGCAACCGTTAGCCACAAGCTCCTCGATGGCCGACAGTCCCGCAGGGGTTGCCGGCACCTTGATCAGCAGGTTGTCGCGGCTCACCGCCGTTCTCAGGCGCAGGCCGGCGCTGACTGTTGCGGCAGCGTCGTGGGCAAGGGCGGGTGAGACTTCGAGACTGACATAACCGTCATCGCCGTCTGTGCTTTTGTACAGCGGCTGCAGCAGGTCGCAGGCGCCGCGGATATCGGCAACCGCCAGCGTTTCGTAACGCTGCTCGGCGGTCAGTGTGCTTTCGGCTTTGAGCTTTTGCAGTTCTTCGCGGTAATACGGGCTTTCGCTGATCGCCTTGTAGAAAATCGTCGGGTTCGAGGTCACTCCGGCAATGCGGTCTTCATCGATCAATTTCTGCAGCGCGCCTTCCTGCAGCAGCGTGCGCGACAGGTTATCGAGCCAGATGCGCTGGCCGATGGCGTGCAGGCGGAGCAGCGGGTTCATGTTCGGCATGTTCATCGGATTCGTATCCTGGAAATGACTTCAGGGGCGGCGCGGATGTTTGCGCGCGAGTTCAGCGGCGACCGTGGTAATCAGCCGGCGCGAAATGCTGACGCTGGACGGCAGATTGGGCAGGGCCTCCACATCAAACCAGGCGGCTTCCTCGATTTCGACGCCGTCCGGTTTAACTTCGCTGCCGGCGTATTCGGCGGTGAACGCCACCATCAGCGAGTGCGGGAACGGCCACGGCTGGCTGCCGAAATACTGCAGGTTGGTGACTTCGACGCCGACTTCCTCGCGGGTTTCGCGAACGACGGTGTCTTCCAGCATTTCACCGGGCTCGACAAACCCGGCAATCGCGGAGTACCGGCCCGAAGGCCACACGCCCTTGCGCGCCAGCAGCAGTTCACGGCCGCGGGTGATCAATACCATCACTGCGGGTGAAACCAGCGGATAAGTGGTAAAGCGGCAGGCCGGACAGGCACGTGCGCGTTCGTCAGTACGTGCCTTCATCGGCGTGCCGCAGCGGCTGCAGAACTGATGGTTACGTTCCCAGTCGATGATCTGCAGCGCGCGGCCCGACAGCGCGGCGAGTGTGCTGTCGACCATGCCGAACAGATCGCGCAATCCCAAAGTCGCCCAGCCATCAGGCAAGGGGTGATCTTCTTCAATATCCGCGGCGTAACAATGCTGTTCGCCGAGCAGTCCGAGGTAATGGCTGCGCACCGGGTTCACGCCGTGTTCGGCGAGATCGCGGCAGCAGGGCAGTTCCGCAGATGCCATGTCGCGGACGATGATGGCTGAACGCTGGAATGCGAACCATACGGCCGGCGCATTGTTGTCCAGCGGCGGCGTTACAAGCGGGGTGTATTGTTCAGGCACGATGGCTACTCTGGACGGGATTGGCGAGTATAGCCGCTGACGGACAGGCTGACTCCGAGGGGCTGAATGCTGGGGAGAGTGGTGGGCGGTACTGGGATCGAACCAGTGGCTTCCACCGTGTGAAGGTGGCACTCTACCGCTGAGTTAACCGCCCGAGCTTGCCAGAATTCTACCATTGGTGGCCGCCGGCCGCCAAACCGCTGGCGATATACGCTGGCGATATAATCAGACGATCATGCAACCCCAGAACATTACTGTCATCGGCGCCGGCATTGTCGGTATGGCGACCGCCAGCTACCTGCAACGTGATGGCCATGCTGTGACGGTGGTCGATCAGCGGCCTCCTGGTGAGTATTGCTCATTCGGTAATGCCGGCATCCTCAGTCCCGGGTCCTGCGTTCCCATCGCCATGCCGGGCATCCTGTCGCAGGTGCCTGGCTATTTGTTGGATCCGTTGGGGCCGCTGTCGCTGCGCCTGTCTTATTTTCCGCAGGCGCTGCCGTGGCTGCTGCGTTTTGTGGCATCAGCCGAACGGCGCAAGGTGGAGCGTATCGCCGACGGCCTGCGTGCGCTGTTGTCGCAAACCTTTGATGCTTACGCCCCGCTGGTCAAAAGCGCCGGTGTGGAAGATTTGATCCACAAGAGCGGTTATGTGGTGGTGTATTCCGATCGCAAAGCCTACGAGGCCGATGCGCTGGGGTGGAAGCTGCGCCGGGATCGCGGCGTGGTCATTGATGAATTGGATGCGGACGGCATTCGTGCGCGACTGCCACAACTGAATGGCGATTTCCGCTTGGGCCTTTTCCTGCACGACCATGGCTGGTGTGCGAATCCTGAACGCCTGACCAAATCTCTGGCTGTCGAGTTTGAGCGCAATGGCGGCAAACTGCTGCAACGACAGGTGCTGGGCATTGATGTCGGACCAGACGGTCCGCGCGCTTTGAATACCGATGCCGGATCATTGCCTGTTGAAAAACTGGTGATTTGTGCTGGCGCGCATTCCAATGAATTCAGTGCTGCGCTGGGTGATGCGGTGCCGCTGGAGGCGGAGCGTGGTTATCACCTGACGTATTCCGATCCGCGGTTCTCGCTGCCGATGCCGGTGATGGTGCCGGAGCAGAAATGTTTTGTGACGCCGATGGAAATGGGCTTGCGTATTGCCGGTCAGAGCGAGTTTGCCGGCATCAACGCTGAGCCGGATTACCGGCGCTCGGAAATTCTCGGCAAGCTGATGCAACGCATGTTTCCGGGTATCAGCCGGGTGGATTCAACGGAATGGATGGGACGGCGCCCCTCGATGCCGGACTCCACGCCGGTGATCGGCCGCGCAACACAGTTTGAAAACGTTTATTACGCCTTCGGCCACGGTCATGTCGGCTTGTGCGGCGGGGCACCGACCGGACGGCTGATTGCGGACCTGATTGCCGGGCGCCCGTCACGCATTGATCTCAATCCCTATCGCCCCGACCGGTTCTAGCCCTGAATTCGGCGCGTCTGCCATGATGGTGTGACGTAAAATAGCGTTTTTTCCCGGCCTCATCATGGTTAGAACCCGATTTGCCCCCAGTCCGACCGGTTATCTGCACATCGGCGGTGCGCGCACCGCGCTGTTCTGCTGGGCTTACGCCAAGCAGCACGGCGGCACCTTTATCCTGCGCGTTGAAGACACCGACCGTGAACGTTCTACAGAGGCTTCGGTGCAGGCCATTCTTGATGGCATGAACTGGCTGGGGCTCGACTACGAAGGCCCGTATTTCCAGATGCAGCGCCTTGACCGTTACAAGGCGGCAGTGGAGCAGTTGCTGCGCGACGGCCATGCCTACCATTGTTATGCCACGCGCGAAGAGATCGATACCCTGCGCGAGGCGCAGCGTGCTCGCGGTGACAAGCCGCGCTACGACGGCCGCTGGCGTCCGGAGAATGCCAAGCGCCTCGGTCTGACCCCGCCCGCGGGCGCGCAGCCGGTGATCCGTTTTCGTACGCCGGATACCGGTGAAGTGACGTTCAATGATCTGGTCAAGGGGTCGATCACCGTGGCCAACGGCGAACTGGACGACCTGGTGATCATGCGCGCCGACGGCATTCCGACCTACAACTTCGGCGTGGTCATCGACGACATCGACATGGACATCACTCATGTCGTGCGCGGCGATGACCATGTCAACAACACGCCGCGGCAGATCAACATCTATCGCGCGCTCGGCGCGAAACTGCCGCTGTTCGCGCATCTGCCGATGATCCTCGGCGCCGATGGCGAGCGGCTGTCGAAACGCCACGGCGCGGTCAGCGTGATGCAGTATCACGAAGACGGTTATCTGCCGGAGGCGCTGAACAATTACCTCGCGCGTCTGGGCTGGTCGCATGGCGACGAAGAGAAATTTTCGATGCAGCAGCTGGTGGAATGGTTTGACCTGAAGCACATCAGTCGTTCGCCGGCGCGTTTTGATCCGGAAAAACTGGGCTGGCTGAACCAGCAGTACATGAAAGAGACCGATGACTCGCGTCTGGCGCAGCTGATGTTGCCGTTTCTGAAGCGCGACGGCTGTGATGTCGCGTCAGGTCCGGCGCCCGAGCGTGTGGTGGCGTTGCTGAAGGAGCGGGTCAGCACCATTGAGGAACTGGCGGACGCTGCGGTGTTTTTTTATCGTGTACTGGAGCCGGCAGCCGAACTGCGCGCACAGCATTACACGGCGGATGTGCGGCCCGCGGTCGAGGATCTGCATCGCCGGCTGGCAGAGATCACCTGGGATCGCGCCAGCATCAGTGCTGCGATGAAAGCAGTCGTTGCTGATCACAAGCTGAAGTTCCCCAAGCTGGCGATGCCGCTGCGGGTCATGGTCACCGGCGAGCCGCAGACGCCTTCTGTGGATGCGACGCTGGAGCTGATCGGCCGCGAACAGGTGCTGGCACGCATGGCGCTGGAATTAAAAGCCTTTCCGGGCTGAATTCCGGGTTTACAGCCCAGTGATGCATCGGTATAATTTGCCGCTCTCGTGGGGGTATAGCTCAGCTGGGAGAGCGCTTGCATGGCATGCAAGAGGTCAGCGGTTCGATCCCGCTTACCTCCACCAAA
>CAIZLW010000060.1 GCA_903933915.1 uncultured beta proteobacterium
CAAAGCCGATTGCAGCTTGACGTCGGCGAGCTTGGCGCCGACGCGAGCCTTGAAGTGCATGGAGGTGACTTGCATGGGCCGTAGTATATAGCGGGCGGTCAAGCTCCCCGGCTGGCACGTAATTTGCAACAGTCCGGGTATGAAAATCATGTTGTTCGACGAAACCCCGGAGCGCTCCCTGTTCCTGCGCATGACGCTGGAACGGCTAGGCCACGAAATCGTCGCCGAAGTCGCTGATTCCGGACAACTTTATGACGCCGTCCGCAAGGTCGTGCGCCTGAAAGGCGGCGACCCGTTTGCGTTCGGCCGCGGCGGCGAAAAAACCGCAGCACTCGACGCCGCCGGCATTCCGGTCACGCACCGTGATGCCGGTCGCGGTGTCGCCTTAATCACCGGTCACAGCCGTGACGGCGCCGCCGTCGACTGGGAAGCACTGGCGCGTTCGGGGCTGACGCTGGTGATCTATATGGGCATTGCGCGCTACGAAAGCATCGTCGCTGGCCTGCGTGAAGGCGGCCTGCGCGCCGACCTGCCCGCCGCAGTCATCCAGCACGCGACGCTGCCGCAGCAGCGCGTCGTCTCCACCACGCTGTCGCGGCTGGTCGCGGACATCAAACACCACGGCATCGGCAGTCCGGCGATCCTGGTCATTGGTGAAGTTGCCAATGCCGCAAGTACCGCCGAGCAAGCGTTGACGCAACACGCAGCGGTTGCGTAATTCTGTTTCAGTCTTTCCGACCGTTCGCAACCCATACCGTTCGTCCCGAGCCTGTCGAAGGATGAACCGCCATTGCCAAAACCGTTCATGCATCAACCAGTTCACCACGAACGGCGCCGCGCAAATGCCCTCGCCATGCGATGATTCACGCATGGACGCCAAACAACTCATCAGCTTCATCAAGGAAATCGGCCGCGGCAAAAACGCCGCCCGCGACCTGTCGCGCGAAGATGCAAAAACGCTGTTCACCGCGATCCTCAACAACGACATCCCGCCGCTGCAACTCGGCGCGATCCTGATCGCCCTGCGCATCAAAGGCGAATCGCTGGACGAACTCGCGGGTTTTCTCGAAGCCTGCGAAACCAGCTATCCGCACCTCAAGGCCCCCGCCGGCACCGTGCCGCTGGTGATCCCCGCCTACAACGGCGCGCGGCAATTGCCCAACCTGACACCGCTACTGGCCTCGTTGGTCGCAAGGGCAGGCGTGCCGGTGCTGGTGCACGGCGTCCCGGATGACTCGAGCCGGGTGACGACCATCGAAGTGTTTCAGGCGATGGGCATCACACCCGCGCGCTCGATTGCGGAAGCCGAAGCGCAACTCACTGAACGCCAGCTCGCGGTGATCACCATCGACACCCTCGCCCCGGCCATCGCCGGCGTGCTGAAACTGCGCCGCGACATCGGCCTGCGCAGTTCAGCGCATACCCTGGTGAAAATGATTCAGCCGTTCACGACCAGGGCGGTGCGACTGGTCAGCGTCACCCACCCGGAATATCTCGACCGCATGCGGGCGTTTTTTACGCAGCATTCTGGCGACGCCTTGCTGTTACGCGGCGCCGAGGGCGAAGCGGTGGCGCATCCGCGACGGGAACCGGTGATTGAATGGCTGGATGGCAAAACTACAGAAGTCTGGCGTACCGTGGCGGAGGAAAATCCTGAACTGCCGGACAGCCGCGAGGCCGCAGCCACGGCCGGATGGATTACCGACGCGTTGTGTGGAAAGCGTCCGGTGCCGGCAGCTATTGCCCACCAAGCGGATATCTGCACGCGGACAGTCACCGCAATGCCTTCACCCGCTACACGCTAATCGCCAAGCATTGCTCTAAGCAATCAAGATTCGGGGCCTCGTGCGAAAAGTCTATCCGGGCCCAACCGTGCCACCAGTAATTGGCCGCCGCTTGCACCCTGCAATCCGCGTCGCTCATCAAATGATCACCGGCGCATCATTCCCCGAAAATTCATTTGCAGCGTCCAACACGACACGACACGCTTGGCATGAAATAAAATATAGAACAGGATCCAGATTCAGCCAGGATCAATTTCCCAGTCAACCCCATGCTAAAGACAGTATCAATGAAATCATCAAACCCTTATCCCGCATTGAGTGAATACATTGATCTGCTGCTGGATGCCATTTGCGTGGTGGATAAGGAAGGGCGTTATATCTACGTGAGCGCCAGTTTCGAGACCATATTCGGTTACACATCGGAAGAAGTGCTCGGCCGGCGCATGATTGAACTGGTGCACCCCGACGACAGAGAGCGCACACTGCAAACCGCCAGCAGGATCATGACCGGCATTCCGCAGTTCCATTTTGAAAACCGTTACCTGCGCAAGGACGGACAGGTCGTCAATATCATGTGGTCTGCGCGCTGGTCGGAAGCCCACAAGGCGCGGATTGCGGTAGCACGGGACGTCACCAGACGAAAACACGCCGAGACAATCCAGGCGGCTCTATACGCCATTTCTGAGGCTGCCCATACCACCGAAAATCTGCAGGCTCTGTATCAGCGGATCCACCACATCGTCGGCGAACTGCTGACGGTTTCCAGCTTTTCGATCGCCCTCAGCAATGACAGCACCGACGGCGTGAAATTTGCCTACCATGCTGAAACAAAGAGTTCACTCTCCGACTCGCAAAAAATCGGCTCCGACGCGCTTTGTGCGAGGGTTATTCGCAGCGGCCAGGCGCTGCGAATAACCCCGGACCGTGATCCCGGTCTGCCCGAAGATTTGCGCCAGACTGCCCACGATCTTATTGGCGATCGTGCCCGCAGCTGGCTGGGCGTCCCGCTGCCCCCCCACAAAGACACCATCGGCGCGCTGGTGGTGCAAAACGATACCAGCGACGCGCATTACACCGACAAAGACCAGGAACTGCTGCAGTTTGTATCTGCACAGATTGCCACCGCCATTGACCGCAAACAGATGATCGTCAATCTGCAGCACATGGCGCTCTACGACAGCCTGACCGGGTTGCCCAACCGCCAGATCTTCCAAGATCGCCTGCACCTGGCGCTGGCCAGGGCGCGACGGGGCCAGATGCAGTTATCTCTGATTTTCATCGACCTGGACCGGTTCAAGGAGATTAATGACACCCTCGGTCATGGCGCCGGCGATCAGTTGCTGCAGCAGACTGCCCGGCGTCTTGAGCAGTGCCTGCGTGCCGGCGACACCGTGGCACGCTTCGGCGGCGACGAATTCGTGGTGTTACTGGAAAATATCGCATCGCTGGAAAACGTCGAGATGCTCGTCGAAAAATTCCGCAAAGTCCTTTCTCAGCCTTTTGATCTGGCGGGAAAAACCGCGGGCATTAGCGCCAGCTTCGGAGTCGCGCATTGCCCGCAGCACGGAGATGACGAAAAACAGCTGCTGCGCCATGCCGATGAGGCCATGTATCTCGACAAAAATGGCGGGAGGGGCAGCACCCACCAGGCTAGGTTGCTGCCGCCAATAACGGCAACGCCGTAATGCAATCGGCAAAATACCGGCTAACCGACGGCTTTTCCAGTCAGCACTTCCGCCACGTGCAGCAACCGGGGTTTCTGATCCCGCGCCGGCGCAGCCGCCCTTCAATATATTGAGCATGCAACCGAGATCGCCGAGCACCACGGCATCGGCGCCGCTGGCAGAGCTGTTTTCGCATTTGCGTTCGGCAATACGGGAAGAGATCTCGCCGAATTTCAACGCGAAGGCGCCGCCGAAACCGCAGCACTGTTCGCACTCGTTCATCTCGCGCAGTTCAACGCCTTCAACCGGCGCCAGCAATGTGCGCGGCTGCTGTTTCACGCCAAGCTCGCGCAAGCCCGAGCAGGAGTCGTGGTAAGTAATTGTTTTTATTGAATATTTTTTATCCGGCGTAAACTGCGCCACATTCACCAGAATATCCGTCAGCTCGTAAGTCTTCGCCGACAACGCGGTCAGTGCGGCGCGCTCTTCTTGCGGAATGTCTTTGAGCATTTTCGGGTAATGCGAACGGATCATGCCGGCACAGGAACCCGGGGGCGCGACAACATAATCGCAGTCGGCGAATTCACGAACCACCTTGCGCGCGCGCGCGATGGCCGAGACGCGGTCACCGGAGTTGTAACCGGGTTGCCTGCAGCAGGTCTGCGCTTCGGGCCTAAAATACTGCTACATTTCATATCAGCTTTTCTTTTCAGGCACAGCGCCGAGACGCATGCAGTAGCCTATTAAAATAAATTATATAAATCTTATATAAATCAGAAAATTGGAATGACTTTGGTATTCGCATAATGACCAACCACCCCCAAAAAGCAGACCGGTTCTTTTCTGAAAAATGCGACAGCAGTGGAATCCGATTTCGGCCACTGATGATCTTTTTAATGTTGCTGGGTTACAGCCCGGCGTCTCTGTCGGCGGAATTTTCCTTGGGCATCATCCCGCAATTCGATTCCCGCAAGATTGAGGAAGCATGGGCGCCAATCGCTAGGGAAATCGAGCTGAAAACCGGTCATCGCATCATCCTGCGTGGCACCCCGACAATCCCCGATTTCGAGACCCGCCTCTACAAAGGGGAATTCGATTTTGCCTATATGAACCCCTACCACTTCGTACAGGCACAAAAGTCTCAGCGCTACACGGCTCTGCTCAGAGACCAAGCCGAGCCACTCCAAGGCATCATCGTGGTCCGCAATGACAATCCCATCAAGCGATTAGAGGAGCTGCATGGCAAGAAAATAGCCATGCCGGCGCCCAACGCTTTTGGAGCCTCTCTCATCCCGAGAGCCGAATTCGCACGTAAATTCAAGATCACTCCTGAAATTTCCTACGTCAAGTCGCATGCGTCCGTTTATCGCAGCGTTATTGCTGGCACAGTTGATGCCGGCGGCGGTATCGAAAGCACACTGGAGGCAGAAACCCCGGCCATAAAAAATCAGCTGCGAATACTTTACAAGACAGTCGCCCTGCCAACACACCCCATCGCTGCGCATTCCCGCGTTCCGGCCGCCATCTCGAAACAATTTCAGGAAGTCATGCTGGCATACGCCGAAACCCCTGAAGGCCGCGCTCAGTTGTCAAAGGTCCCCATCATGAAAATCGGCACTGCTGTCACCGGCGAATACAAAGTGGTCGAAAAGATGAGGCTCGACGAGTTTTTTGTTCAATAACAGCCTTTCTTACCAGGCACTGACTCCGGCAATGCCCCTCAAAACCAGACTTGTCGCGACTACAGCAGGAATACTGCTGGCCATCTCATTGTTTCTTCTGTTGGTCTGGCAACCAATCGTCGAAAAGGATCGCTTTGCCAGATGGCAAAAAATCGAAAAACAGCAAATGTCCTACATCGGCACCACGCTGGTTCCCGACATGCTGTCGAGCGACCTGGCAGCGCTGGAGGGCACACTCAACCGGCTGCTTGAATTGAATCCGGGGTGGCTACATGTGACGCTCAGCAATGCCGACGGGCGACTGATTTACCCTCTTGAAAAGTCCGGCGCCTCCTATCAAGGCAAAAGCATTTCGGTCGAAATCAGGCACGAAGAGAAATTACTGGGAGCCCTGACGGCATTCCCGGACGAAAAAAAACTGCGGGAGGACGTACGGCAGGAAATCAGAATCCTTGGGATTGCCTTGGTCGGCGCCTGCCTGCTGACCGCGCTTTTGCTCGGCGTGACACAACTCCTGCTGCTGATCCGCCCGATTTCTCTGCTCTCCAGCGGCGTGAACAAGGTGTCTGGCGGGGATTTCAGCGAAAAACTCCCGGAATCCGGCGCAAAAGAGCTGGTTGAACTGGCACAAGCATTCAACCGGATGACCGACATGCTGAAACAGCGTGAAGGCGCCCTGAAAGATGACTTGCTGTTTCAACAGGCCCTGTTCGAATCAGCCGGCGTCGGCATCATGATACAGAGAGGCGACCTGATCACACGCTGCAACCGGAAAATGGAAGAACTGCTGCGTTTTCCTCCGGGCTCACTCACTGAAAATACTTTCAGCGGCCTGCTACCTGACATTGGCAGTTCATTTACGGAAGAGGCAATCAGGGACGGCATTGCTCTGGACCTTCAACTCACACGCCTAGATGGCAGCACCTTCTGGGCACGGCTGATCAGATCGCGCATCGACAAGAACAGTATCGTCAAAGGTTATATATGGGGGGTCAGCGATATCACCGATATCCTATCGGCTGCGCAATCAATGCGTATCGCAAAAGAATCCGCGGAACAGGCCGACCACGTCAAATCCATGTTCCTGGCCAACATGAGCCACGAAATCAGAACTCCGATGAATGGAGTCATCGGTATGGCACAACTGGCACTGAAAACCGGACTCGACAATAAGCAGCGGGACTACGTTCAGAAAATCTATCAATCCGGAAAGTCCTTGCTTGTCATCATCAACGATATTCTTGACTTCTCTAAGCTCGAGGCCGGAAAACTGGAGCTTGAAGACAAGACCTTCGATCTGGATGAAATACTTTCCAAGGTAAGCACTTTTATTGGCCCCGCGATCGCGAAAAAGCCCATTGAACTGCTTTACCGTCTCGGCAAGGAAGTGCCCCAAGCCGTGAGTGGAGACCCGCTGCGGCTTACCCAAGTCCTTACCAATCTTGTTGGCAATGCCGTCAAGTTCACAGAGAAGGGAAGCGTAACTTTGACGGCGGATCTGCTGCAGGAGACGGAGGACCGTGTACTCATCGAATTCAGGGTACGGGATACCGGCATTGGCATGACCGAAGAGCAGAAAAAACATATCTTCGATTCCTTTTCGCAAGCCGACATATCCATTACCCGAAGATTCGGCGGAACAGGACTGGGACTGGCAATCTGCAAGCGGATTATCGGATTGATGTCTGGGGAAATCATTGTCGACAGCCAGCCCGGTGCTGGCTCGACATTCCGATTCTCCATCCCGCTTAAAAAATCAAATGTCGTTGCACGCAAGATCATTCCCAACTGGTTCATGGGTGCCAGCGCTCTTGTTGTCGACGACAATCCTGAGGCCCGGGACATCGTCGTCGCCCACCTTAAATCCTTCAACATTGCCTGTGACGAAGCCGACTCCGGTGAACTGGCCATTGAAAAAGCCACAAGTCAGGGCGCGAAATACTCAGTGATATTGATGGACTGGAAAATGCCCGGCATCACCGGCGATATGGCCGCACGCCTGATCAAGCAACGAACGGACTACCAACCTGCCATCATTATGATGACCGCATTCGGGAAGGAGCTGCTTTCCGGTAACCAACACAGCGGCAGTATCGACGGATTTTTCACAAAACCGGCAACTGCATCCACCATATTCGACGCTTTGATTGCGGCGCTACCTCAAGATCCATCTTCCCACGCACCCGGCACGGCGGGGTCTGCCGGCAACAGGCTCGCAGGTGTCCGCGTACTCCTGGTCGAAGACAACCCCATCAATCAACAGATTGCGAGGGAATTCCTGGAAACACAAGGTGCCATCGTTGCAGAAGCCATGAATGGCAAGGAGGCCGTTGACTTGCTGGCTGAAAAAGACTGCCGGTTCGATCTGATATTAATGGACATCCAGATGCCAGTGATGGATGGGCTGGCTGCCACAAAGCTCATAAGGGAAAACCCGCTGCTTGGAAAAATACCGATCATCGCGCTGACCGCCCATGCCTTGGTCAGCGACAAGCAGCGCTGTATCGATGCCGGCATGAACGACTATGTATCCAAGCCGATTGATCTTGAGTTGCTGTTGTCGACCCTGGAGCGATGGATCCAACCGACCAAGTCCAAGCAGTATGTCGCCTCGGCGGAAGCCGAACTCGCGCCTGGAGACCTCGCGCCAATCGAGACGGCAGGCATAGACAGCACTGGCGCGATACGATCCATGGGCGGGCATCTCGACTTCTACGTTTCAGCGCTGCAACTGTTCGTTTTGACGGAGGGGGATCTTCCCGACCGTATTGGCGCAGCCCTGAGCGGTGAACAGCGCGATGCTGCCTCGCAGTGTTTGAGGACCTATGCGGGACTTTGCGAGAGCATCGGCGCTGAAGATCTTGCCCGGGATGCCGCCGGTTTAGAACAGGCTCTGCACGGGTCACAAGACATCCAACCAGCGCTTGAAAAGCTCACAGCACAGCATGTGCTGACAATCAACGCCATAAAATCGGCATTGCAAGCGCCCAGGGAAGGCCGGTCGTCTGCTGGTAACAACGGCTAGCCGGCGGAAACCATTTTTTTCAGTGCAATCCCAAGTTCGATTTGCAATCTGCCAAGCAATTGGCCGGTGCGTTCAACATAGAGGTCTATCAATTTAGCGGGGACTTTGTAGCGCATACCCCGCTCCAGATGACTCGACGCGCTTTGAACCTTGATCAGCCCGAGCGTGCCCGCCAGACCTTTTAGCGTGTGCACCAGACGCAAAGCATCGGTATGGCTTGATGTCCGCAGCAAACGTGCCAACTCAATCATATCGTTAGCATGCAGGGTCTGGAATTCACCAAGTAATTGCGCGTAAAGTTCCTTGCTGCCGAGATAAGAAATCCCCTTGTCGTAATCCAGGCCATCCACGGGGGCCAGAATCTCCCGTATTGGATCTGTCAATCGGGACGGACGATCGCCTGAATCAACCGCAACCACTCGTTTGCGCTCTTCAGTTGCAGGAAGGAATTTCCTGACAGTCTGAATCATCACCTCAGGATCAGCAGCCTTCTCTACATGACCATCGATACCTGCAGCAAGGCACTTTTTCCTGACCTCATCAAGAGTCGAAGCAGTCATGGCAAGGATGGTCGTTCCAGCATATCCAGGCAGTTTTCGGAGGGCTGCAGAGAGTTCATAGCCGTCACGACCCGGCATGTTGAGGTCGGTCAGAATAAGGTCGAACGAAAGAGATGACGCAGCTTCAAAAGCTGCATCCGCCCGACCAAAATCATGTACGTCAAAACCCTCATCGACAAGAAAAACCTTGGCGATCTCACGGCTGATTTCGTTGTCATCGACAATCAGGATCCGGTACTGTTGCGCATTGGTGGATGACGCGGAAGGATCCACGCTTTCCGTAAAGTGGTGAGCAGGGGAAAGCGGTAATGCCGACCTTGCATCAAGGCCCAGCTGGCGCCTGAACCCGGCCAGTTCAATTAGCGTCTTAAGCCTCGCCGCAAGAGCAACAACATTGAAGGACTTCGTCACATAATCAGACGCACCATCGAGAAATCCGATGCCTCCCCTGGCCTGCCATTCGCTCCCGTACACAACGATGGCTGGTATTTTTGATGTATCGGGTCGGCCCTTCATCCATACCAGGAAATTCCGGCCGTCCGATTCCAAGTCGGCGTAGCTGACCAGGACGGCGTCCGGCGCCGGCAGCGAGAGGCATTGCTTCATTGCATCCCCGATACTTCGTGCCTCCTGGAAGTCATATTCCTCGCCAAGCGCTTCACGCAAGGTTTTGCAATCCCTGTCATCACTGCTGAATACCATTACCTTAGCGAGTAGGTTTTTCATTTTTTCGATTTGCGCGATCAAATCAAGCGTTATGGTGAACCCTGGTTTCAAATCTTCAAAGAAGATGCTCTTGCCATGCGCACGACGGACAAACACTGCAATAAAGATTACCTTGTTTCCGACAACCGGGAATCACCTAAAGCAAATCAGCAATCTGCCCATCGGAAACCGGTTCAAACCGTTCATTTACTCGACAGGACTTCAGCCACATGCAGCACCTGCGTCTTCTGATCGCCTCTGCGACGCAACCGCCCTTCGATATTGAGCATGCAGCCCAAATCACCGAGCACCACGGCATCCGCGCCACTGGCGGTGATGTTCTCGCATTTGCGCTCAGCGATATGCGAGGAGATCTCGCCGAACTTCAGCGCGAATGCACCACCGAAACCGCAGCACTGCTCGCATTCATTCATCTCACGCAGCTCCACGCCTTCGACCTGCGCCAGCAGGGTGCGCGGCTGTTGCTTGACACCTAGCTCGCGCAGCCCTGAGCAGGAATCGTGATAAGTAATTGTTTTTATTGAAGTTTTTGAATTCGGTGTAAAGCGCGCAATGTTCACCAGAAAATCCGTCAGCTCATAGGTCTTCGCCGACAGCGCGGTCAGCGCTGCACGTTCCTCTTCCGGGATGTCTTTGAGCATCTCGGGATAATGCGCGCGGATCATGCCGGCACAGGAACCCGAGGGCGCGACAACGTATTCGCAATCGGCGAATTCACGCGCTACCTTGCGCGCCAGTGCGAGGGACGAAACGCGGTCGCCGGAGTTGTAGCCGGGCTGGCCGCAGCAGGTCTGCGCTTCGGGCACCACGACCTCGCAGCCAGCCTCTTTCAGCAGTTCGAGTGCTGCAAAACCGATGCGCGGGCGCATGAGATCCACAAGGCAAGTGACGAACAGTCCGACTTTCATGACTGAACTCCTTGCAAGAAACGCGCGCATAGTTTCGACGAAGGCTCACCTGCGAAGCAGGTGACGCCGGAGTCAAAACCATCAAGCATCAGGTCAACAAGACAGGTGACAAACAGTCCGACCTTCATGACTGAACTCCTTGCAAGAAACGCGCGCATGGTTTCGACGAAGGCTCACCTGCGAAGCAGGTGACGCCGGAGTCAAAACCATCAAGCATGAGATCCACAAGACAAGTGACGAACAGTCCGACTTTCATGATGGTTGCGCCTTGGTTGGAATGGGGTCGACTATATCCCACGCCGCGGCTGCGCGGCACCGGCTTTCACCCCAGCCGCCACGGCTGCAGGTAATCGAGGCGGTCGCCGGTCTGCACGATCAGATGCCGCACCGACTTGTCGCGCACGATATGCAGCATGACATCACCGCCGGCGGCGCCGCTGGACCACAGACTTTCATAGAATTCGCTCTGCCCGCCGATCGAATCGCCGCCGACGCCGAGGATCACGTCACCGCGCTGCACGCCGGCGTGTTCGGCCGGTGAATCCGGCAGCACGCGCGACACCACGACATTACCTTCGAGTTGTTCGGTATTGAGCCCTAACCAGGGCCGCTTGTCGCCGCGGCGCCGGCCTGACTTCACCAGATCGGGCAGCACATCCTTCAGCAGGTTGATCGGCACGAACATATTGCCGGGAAAGGCCATGCCGGTATTGAGCGCGTCGCTGACCCACAGCGACGCGATGCCGACCAACCGGCCTTCGCCGTCGAACAACGCAGCGCCGCTGTGTTCATAACGCGGCGGCGCGGTGAACAGCGCGTCGTCGATCATGTATTCCCACCAACCGGTGAAACGCCGCCGCGACACCAGGGCAGCGCCGGTGACCCCGCCGCCGCCTTCGTGGCAGGCCACCACCAGACCCTGCAGTTCGGTGAGCGCACTGGAGTCGCCGAGTTCGACCGGCGCGCACGGCGGCGCGGGTTTGGCGCGCAGCAGGCCGAAGCCGGTGACGTGGTCAAAACCGACCACGCTTGCCGGGTAAATCCTGTTGTCGCCGTCGATCACCAGCACCGAGGCGGCTTCGAGCACCAGATAACCGATGGTCAGGATCAGGCCCTGGTCATCGATGACGATGCCGGTGCCTTCGCGCTCCGTGCCCAGTGAATCAGCGGTACGCGCGCCTTCGACAGCACGGATCGACAGCTTGACCACGGCATCGAGCGGCGGCGACGCCGGCTGCGGAATGCCGTTGGTGGCGCGCCATGCGGCGAGCGCCGCGCTGAACAGGGACACCGTCATGGGAGCGTCATCAGGAAATCATGCCGGTGCAAGCGCCTGGTAGCGCACATCGATGACGTCGATCTCGACGATGCCCTTGGGCGTCGGCAGTTTGACGCTGTCGCCGGCGCGGTGTTTGAGCAGCGCCTTGGCGATCGGTGACACCCAGCTGACATGGCCGCGCGCCGGATCGGCTTCGTCGATGCCGACAATGGTCAAGGTGTGCGCCTCGCCGTCAGCGTCTTCGTAATCGACCGTTGCGCCAAAAAAGATCTGGTCGGTGTCGCCGCGCGCCGCCGGATCGACCACTACCGACTGGTCCAGGCGTTTGCCGAGGTAATGAATGCGGCGGTCGATTTCGCGCAGGCGTTTTTTGCCGTACAGGTAGTCGCCGTTTTCGGAACGGTCGCCATTGGAGGCCGCCCAGGCGACAACCTTGACCAGTTCCGGACGCTCGAAGTCCAGCAGTTGCGTCAGTTCCTGCTTGATCCGCGCGTAACCAGCCGGGGTCATGTAGTTCTTGATGGGCGGCGGCGCTTCAGGCTCTGCCGGGGGTTGAGATGGTCGGGACATGGGGCAAAGTGTAGCGAAAACGGCAGCCCACAACCGTGGTAATCCGGGTTGGCCCGGTTGAATTCATAATATAAAATGGCAGTTTACAAACAACATCAATCCAGCACGTCAACCTGGCAACCCATCCCGTGGCCGAAAAATCCGCAAAACCTTCGATCCAGGTCATCGAGCGCATGATGCATCTGCTCGATGTGCTGTCCGAGCATTCCACGCCGGCAACGCTGAAGCAGCTCGCCACCGCAACCAAGCTGCATCCTTCGACCGCGCACCGCATTCTCGGCGTGATGGTCGACAGCCGGCTGGTCGACCGCATCGAGCCGGGCATGTACCGGCTGGGTATCCGCCTGGTTGAACTGGGCAGCCTGGTGAAATCGCGCATCAGCGTGCGCCAGGAAGCACTGCCGCATATGCATGAACTGCATCGCGCGCTCGGCGAAACCGTCAACCTGTCGGTGCGCCGCGCCGACGAAGTGGTCTACATCGAACGCACCGCAGAAAACAGCTGCATGATGCGCGTGGTGCAGATCATCGGCGCGCATGCCCCGCTGCACATCACCGCGGTCGGCAAAATTTTCCTCGCGTCGGAAACCCCGCAGCGCGTCGCCGAATACTTCAGCCGCACCAGCCTGCCCCGCTTCACCGACAACACGCTGACCGACGCCAAAAAACTCGCCACCGAACTTGATGAAGTGCGCAAGCGCCAATACGCCTTCGACAACGAAGAGGCCGAGCGCGGCGTGTGCTGCGTCGGCGCCGGCATCTACAACGATGAAGGCAAGCTCATCGCCGGGTTGTCGGTCTCCGCGCCGACCGAACGATTCCGCAAGGCCTGGGCTGAATCGGTGCGCCATGCGGCCGAGCGCATTTCACGCGCGGTCGGCCACAAGCTGCCGCATTAGGAACCTGGTGGTCACTGGTGATTGGTAATTGGTAACTGGAAGGAGCAGCCCCATCACCAATTACCAATTACCAATCACCAATGACCAATCACCAGTAACCCGATGTTCAACCGCTCCGTCGTTTTTCTCGACCTCGAGACCACCGGCGCCACGGCGACCCGTGACCGCATCACCGAAGTCGGCCTGATCGAGGTCGACAATGGCCGCTTTGTCCGCGAATGGTCGTCGCTGGTCAATCCCGGCATGAGCATCCCGCCGGGTATCCAGGCGCTGACCGGGATCAGCAACGACATGGTGGCGCAGGCGCCGCGTTTCGAGGAAATCGCCCGCGAACTCTATGAGGCCATCGACGGCCGCGTGCTGATCGCGCACAACGCGCGCTTCGACTACGGCTTCCTCAAAAACGAATTCCGCCGCCTCAGCAAGGCCTTCACCGCGCCGGTGCTGTGCACGGTGAAACTGTCGCGCAAGCTGTTTCCGCAACATCCACGGCACAATCTCGACAGCCTGATGACGCGCCACGGCATCGCCTGCGATGCGCGCCACCGCGCGCTCGGCGACGCCCGCGTGTTGTGGCAACTCGCGCAGCAGTGGCGGCAGCACCCCGGCGAAGAAGCGGTGCTCGCAGCTACCGAAATATTATTGAAAACGGCGACGGTGCCCGCCGGCCTCGCCGACAACGCCTTCGATCACATCCCGGAAGGCCCGGGGGTCTACCTGTTTTACGGCCTGACTGACGATAACAGGGACGTGCCGCTCTACGTCGGCAAAAGCATCAACCTGCGCACGCGGGTGATGTCGCATTTTTCCGGCGATCATCGCATCGCCAAGGACATGCGCATCGCCGCTGAAGTGAAGCGTATCGACTGGATCGAAACCGCGGGCGAACTCGGCGCGCTGATCGAGGAAGCGCGGCTGGTCAAAAAACTCGCGCCCGTGCACAACCGCCAGCTGCGCCGCGCCAACGAACTGTGCGCGTGGCACTGGCCGCTGGACCGCCACGACCAAGCGCCGGAACTGATGTCGGCGCGCGATCTGGCGGGCGGCGAGTTCCGCGATCTCTACGGCCCGTTCCGTTCTCGGCGCACTGCCATCGAAGCCCTGCGCGAACTCGCGCTCGAACATGAGCTGTGCCATGCGCTGCTCGGCCTGGAAAAACGCAAGGGCCCGTGTTTTGCCTACCAGATCAAACGCTGCCGCGGCGCCTGCGCCGGCCAGGAAACCGCGCAACTGCATGCCCTGCGACTGGCTGCGGCGTTCGCCGGGCTGCGCGTGCGCGCATGGCCCTTCCCCGGCCGCATCGGCATCCGCGAAACCTCCCCCGGCGGCGAACGCTGCGACATGCATGTGCTCGACCAGTGGTGCCATCTCGGCACGGTCCGTAGCGAAGAAGAGCTGCGCGACCTGCAGGACGGTTCGCCGCAGCCGCGGTTCGACCTCGACACCTACAAGATCCTGACCCGATACCTGCTCAACGGCAAACACCGTCCGCAAATCGTGTCGCTGCCCCGCAACGCCGCAGCTGCGGCATAATCAGCAGCGCAGTCAAACCATCATCCGGAGGGGGATGTCATGAGCAAATCACTGCAGGGCCTGCTAGTTGCCGCCATCATCGCGGCGTTTCCGATCGGCGCAGTTGCACAGGCGCAATATCCTTCGAGAACCGTGCGCTTCATCATTCCGTTCCCGCCCGGCGGTCCCACCGACATCATGGGTCGCATGGCGACCGACATTCTGTCCAAGGGCACCGGTCAGCAGTTTGTTCCCGACAACCGCGGCGGCGCCGGCGGCAACATTGGCGCGGACCTATGCGCGAAAGCACCTGCGGATGGTTACACGCTGTGCATGATCACCGCGGCGCAGGGCGTATCGCCGGCGATCTACCGCAAAATGTCTTATGACCCGGTCAAGGATCTGGCCACCATCACGCTGATGGCCAGCCTGCCCAGCCTGCTCACCGTGCATCCGGCGCTGCCCGCGAAAAACGTCAAGGAACTGCTGGTGCTTGCCAAAGCCAAGCCGGATGGCATGAGCTACGCCTCCACCGGCAACGGCAGCAGCCCGCACATGCTGATGGAAATGTTCAAGTTCATGACCGGCGTGAAAATGGTTCACGTGCCTTACAAAGGCCAGGCGCCTGCCGTGGTCGACCAGATTTCGGGACAAGTGCAGCTGGCGTTCAACACCGCGATCACCGTGCTGCCGCAGGTCGAAGTCAAGCGACTGCGCGCCATTGCAGTGTCATCCAAGGAACGTTTCCCGCCATTGCCCGACCTGCAGACCGTCGAAGAAGGCGGTGTCGCCGGTTTCGACGGCGGTTCCTGGCAGGGCGTCGGTGCCCCGGCCGGCACGCCGCCGGAGATCATCCGCCGCGTCAACACCATCCTCGTCAATGAACTGAAGACGCCGAACATGCGCGAGCAGATGATCAAGCGCGGTGCGATTGTGTCGGCGAACACGCCGGAGGAGTTCTCGGTCTTCCTCAAGGCCGAAATCGCACGCTGGACCAAGGTCGCCAAGGCCGGCAACATCAGTATTGATTAAGGTTGGTTGAAACACGATGAGCAAACGTCTTACGCCCGAACAACAGGCACGCATCGATCTCGCCGCCGCCCTGCGCAGCGCTTCGCGCATGGGTCTCGGCGAGGGCATCTGCAACCATTTCAGCGTCGAAGTGCCGGACCGTCCGGGTCATTTCCTGATCAATCCGCAGGGTCTGCACTGGTCGGAAGTCACACCGGCCGATCTGGTGATGGTCGATGGCCAGGGCCGCAAGATTGCCGGGAAACTTGAGGTGGAGCCGACGGCGTTTTTCATTCACGGCGCCGCGCACCGCAGCAAGCCGGATGCAAAATGCGTGCTGCACACCCACATGCCGTTCGCGACCACGCTGACCGTGGTGCACGGCGGACGCATCGAACCGGTGAGCCAGGTCGCGCTGAAGTTTCACGGACGCGACGCCTACGATGACAACTACAACGGACTGGCACTCGATGCCGCCGAAGGCGCGCGCATCGTGTCAGGTCTGAAAAGCGTCGACATCCTGTTCCTCGCCAACCACGGCATCATCGTCACCGGACCATCAATCGACATCGCCTTCGACGACCTGTATTACCTGGAACGCGCCTGCATGCTGCAGGTGCTGGGCATGGGCACCGGCAAGCCGCTGCGTCAGGTGCCAGATGCCATCGCGCGCAAAACCGCGGCGCAGATGACCGACGACACGCAGGCGCGCCTGCACTTCGTCGCGCTCAAGCGACTGCTGGATCGCGACGAACCGGGGTGGTCACGCCTCGAATAAGGCGCGGCGTTTTCAGGTTCCCCTAGCCCGGCGATGGGTGTTGTAGCCCGGATGGAATCCGGGAAGAAGCACCGCATCGGTTTTTCAGATGCCACCCCGGATTTCATCCGGGCTACAAAACCAGTGATCAGTGATAAACCACGGGAGAATTCAGCAGCACGCTGAAGTTGTCGAGAAAGGCATCGATGTTTTCCGTCGTCGCCTCATCACCCGCAGCTGCGTTCATCGCGTTGGCGAATTTCTCCGCGACATCGCCGGTAAAGAAGGTGCCGCGCGACGAGCGCTTGTCCACCAGTTCCAGGCCCTGCTGGCCGGGATACTCGGCAATGTAATACTGCTCGCTGTTGTAGACGATGCGCATGATCGGCTCCGTTTCATGTAAATTATTGATTTTATTCAATAAAATTAAAATCAATGTGCAATGTGAAGATGGGGCGCATCGCCGCGCATTTCAAGAGCCGCGCCGAGCCACCGCAATGCCGATGAGGATCAGCGCGAGCCCCAGATAGGCATTGGGCGACGGTTGTTCACCCATGATCCACAAGCCCAGCATCACGGCGACACCCGGACTCAGGTAGTTCACTACCGACATGAAGCTGGGCCCGGCGGAACGGATCAACTGGAAGTACAACACCGTCGCAATCGCCGTCGGCACCACGCCCAGCCAACACACCGCGGCCACCGATTGCCAGCGTGGTGCCAGCGTCGATAACGGCGTTTGCCACAAGGCCATCGGCACCACGATCAGACTCGCCACCAGCAGCGTCGCCGCCGCGGCCACCAGCACATCGCCCTTGATGATCAGCCGCGTCAGTACGCTCTGCATCGCGTAACACAAGGCGCCGCCGAGCACCGCCAGCTGCGAAACAATGCGCACCGCATCGCCGCCGATACCGGCCAGCGCCGCCGGCCCCATCAGCAGCACGATGCCGCAGAAGCCGCCGGCAAAACCGAGTGCGCGCTGTCGTGTCATGTGTTCACCCGCGACGAGGAAGTGCGCAAGCACGATAGTCGCCAGCGGCATGAACGCCATCAGGATACCGGCCAGCGCGCTCTCCACCACCTGCTGGCCCCAGGTGATCAGATAAAACGGAATCGCGTTGCCGATCAGCGCCACCACCACGAACGGCCACCAGTGGCGGTCCAGCGCCGGCAGCCGCCGGCCGCTGGCATACACAAAAACGATCAACACGATCGCGGCAATGCCGACACGCCCGGCGACGATGGCCAGCGGCGGCAGGCTCGACACCGCAATGCCGTTGAACATGAAGGAAGAACCCCACATCGCGACCAGCGCGAACAACAACAGCCAGTCGTTCAGGGTGCGGTGAGTGGACATGCGGAGAATTGACCCGCGTGACAGCGCGGGGTTTTGAGTTGTTTTAATTGCGGGCAAGCATACACGATGCAATGTTCGTCAGCGTGCGGCGCAACCGAATACAACCCAAACTTCGCCGGGGGCAGCCCGGCAGCTGGTTACTTTCTTTTGTACGGCCAAAAGAAAGTAACCAAAGAAAACGCCGCCCCACCTCGCCGGCCCTGCGGGCTGCCCTGCGCTGCTCGCCACGCCGGGCGGCTGCGCAACTCGCCCTCGCAAACTACGCGAGGGCTCAGACAGTGCTCGCCGA
>CAIZLW010000061.1 GCA_903933915.1 uncultured beta proteobacterium
CCGCGCGCAATAAGCTCCGCAACCTCCCGCTCGCGGTTGGACAGCGTCTCCAGACACGCCTGGATTTCCTGCTGAACGGCCTGCGCATCCCGCTCGTGGCGACCTTGCGTCAGCATCGACTGAACCGCATCGACCAGTTCGAAATTCGAAAAGGGTTTTTCGAGAAAATCGACCGCCCCCAGCTTCAACGCCTGTACCGTCGAGCGAACATCGCCAAAACTGCTGACCACAATGGCCGGCAGGTGAGAATGCCGTGCCCGCAGTTGGCGCAAGACTTCAAGACCGCTCATGCCGGGCATGCGCAGGTCAAGCAGCATCCCGCCTTGCCAGTCAGGCGAAAAAGCCGCGAAGAATTCCTCGCCGCTGCCAAACAACCGGGAGGCCACACCGATCGACTCGAGCAGTTCGCGGTAAAGCAAGCTCATCACCGGATCGTCCTCGACGACAAAAACACAGACTCCCGGACTGGATTTCCCCTGCATCGCGTGGCCCATTTCACACTGGACCTCGAAGGATACCAAAAGCAGCGCCCGGCAGCGCTTGTGTTCAGCCCACCGGGCATGCAGGCTCCATGACGTATTTGAATCGCAAAAGGAGTACAGTTTCCCCATTGCGGCCGACCGCAAAACAGACCGGCATAAATTGTCGCTACAACTCACCAACGCAACTACGTTACTTATTGTTTTTACATGTATTAATATGCAATTCCAACCGGCACTGCAACCGGCACAATGCCACGATACATGAGCCCGAAAACAATCGACCGCTACACCCAGCCACACCAGTTCGAGCCGCTGTTGCCGCAACAGCGGCTGGACGAACTGCGGCGGCCGGCGCGCGCCGTCGTCGAGCGGTCGCTGCGGCTTGCCGGCAGCGCGCATCCGGCAACGATCGCCAGTCTGCGCGAACTGGTGCGGGCGATGAATTCCTATTATTCAAACCGCATCGAAGGCCAAAGCACGCATCCGCTGAATATCGAACGGGCGCTGCGCCGCGACTTTTCCGACCAGCCCGATGTCGCCCGACTGCAGCGTCTGGCAGTGGCGCATATCGAGGCCGAGCAGGAACTTGAACAACGGGTGGCCGCCGCAGAACGCCCCCTGACGGCCACCTTTCTGCAGCAGGCCCATGGCGCGCTGTATGGCCGGCTTTCGCTCGAGGACCGGACCACGTCCGAGGGCCGAATCGTCGTGCCCGGCGCACTGCGAACCGAGCAAGTCGCTGTCGGTCGTCACGAACCGCCGCTCTGGTCGTCCCTGCCGGCCTTTCTCGACCGGCTCGACGCGGCGTATTCGCGCCCGGCCACTGTGGACGACATGCTGCCCGCCATTGCCGCCGCGCATCACCGCGGCGCATGGGTGCATCCCTTTCTCGATGGCAACGGTCGCGCCGTGCGCTTGCAGACGCATTGCGCGCTGTGGCCCGTGAGCGCCGGGCTGTGGTCGATGAGCCGCGGCCTGGCACGCGCGCGCGACCGGTATTACGCCCTGCTCGATGCCGCCGACAGCCATCGTCACGGCGACCTGGACGGGCGCGGCAATTTGAGTGAAAAGCTGCTGTGGGAATGGTGCGACTGGTTCATCGCCCTCGCCGCCGACCAGGTGGATTTCATGGCCAGAATGCTTGAGCTCGACGCCATGAAAGCGCGCATCGCCGCCCTGATCACCTACCGCTCGACACTCGACAAGCGCATTCGCACCGAAGCCATCGTTCCCCTGCATCACCTGTTTCTCGCCGGGCCCACGCCGCGCGGCGAATTCCAGCAAATGACCGGCCTTGGCGAACGCACCGCGCGGACCTTGCTGTCACGGCTGATCGAAACCGGTCTGGTCGCCAGTGCAGGCCACACGGCGCCGGTACAGATGGCGTTTCCGCTCGATGCGCTGCAGTTCCTGCTGCCGGAGCTTTATCCGGAAGCCGCAACGCAAGTGCCGTAACCGGAAGTTGATGCTGTTTCAGCAAAGAAGCGGGAAGGAAGAACCATGAACCCGAGCGATACAGACGAACACGACACGCAGCTACTGCAAGCCGCGGCGGCCCCGCGTCGCACCTCCATTGCCGAGATCTTTCAGTGGCGCTCGCTCAAGACCCGGGTGACCCTGCTCACGCTGTCCGTGTTCGTTATCGGCATCTGGTTGTCGGCGTTCTATGCCAGCCAGACACTGCGCATCGATATGCAGCGTCAGTTGGGCGAACAGCAGTTCGCCACGGTGTCCCTCGTGGCCGCAGATATCAATGACGAACTGGGCGACCGGTTGAAAGCGCTGGAAGCGGTTGCCGGAGGAACCCGCCCGAGCCTGCTCGGCAATCCTGCCGCGCTCCAGAAATTGCTGGAAGATCGCCTGACCCTTCTGGGCCTGTTCAGCGGTGGCGTCATCGTCTACCGGCTTGATGGGACAGCGATCGCTGACAGTACTCCCGCGGCAGGACGGGTTGGCATCAACTATATGGACATCGATACCGTGGCGGCCGCGCTGAAGGATGGAAAGGCAACTATCGGAAAGCCGCTCATGGGCAAGAAGCTGAAGACACCGGTGTTCGGCATGACAGCGCCCATTCGCGATGATCAGGGCAAGGTAGTCGGTGCGCTGGCGGGAGTCGTCAACCTGGGCAAACCCAATTTTCTGGACAAGATCACGCAGAGTCGTTATGGCAAGACCGGAGGCTATCTGTTGATCTCGCCGATGGACCGGTTGATTGTCACGGCCACCGACAAGAGCCGCATCATGGAGACCCTCCCTGCTGCCGGACTCAGCCCGCCGCTTGACCGGTTCATCAATGGTTACGAGGGTTCGGATGTCTTCGTCAATCCTGTGGGCAAGAAGGTGCTGGCATCGACCAAGGGGCTCCCCGTGGCCGGCTGGTATTTGGCGGCCATTCTGCCGACTGAAGAAGCCTTTGCCCCGATTCACGAACTGCAGCGGCGCCTGCTGCTGGCGGCGATACTCCTCACCCTGCTCTCGGGCGGGCTGATCTGGTGGATCCTGCGGCGCCAGCTGGCGCCGATGTTGGCGACGATGAACACTCTGGCCGCTTTGTCGAAGACAGGCCAAATACCGCCACCCCTGCCCATCATCCGCCAAGACGAAATCGGTGACCTGATCGGCGGCTTCAACGGGCTGCTGGAGGCCATGGGGCAGAGGGCGTCCGCCCTGCGGGAAAGCGAGGAACACTACCGGGCGGTGGCCATGAGCGCCAAGAGTGCCATCGTGACCATCGACCGCGCCGGCAATATCGCCGGATGGAACCCGGCGGCAGCGAACATGTTCGGCTACAGCGAAGACGAGATCACCGGAAAACCCCTGGCCTTGATCGTTCCAGAACGATTTCATCACCGCCATGAGGCTGGCATGCAGCGACGGTTGGCGGACGCGGCCCTGCCGCTGGGCGGCAAAACGGTTGAGGTAAGCGGTTCGCGCCGCGATGGCAGTGAATTCCCGCTGGAACTTTCAATCGCACGCTGGACCTCGGGCGAAGAAACGTTTTTCACCGGCATCATGGCGGATATCAGCGAACGCAAGCTCACCGAAGCACAGTTGAGCAAGCTCGCACTGGCCGTCGAGCAGAGTCCGGAAAGCATCATCATCACCAATGTCACGGCCGAGATCGAGTACGTGAATGATGCTTTTGTGGAAGCCACGGGCTACAGCCGCGAGGAGGTGGTGGGCAAGAATCCGCGCATACTGCAGTCAGGCCGGACGCCGCCGGAAACCTACGCCAGCATGTGGCACGCGCTGAGCCGGGGCCACCCCTGGAAGGGTGAATTCCACAACAAGCGCAAGGATGGCAGCGAATACATCGAGTTTGCCATCATCACACCGCTGCTCCAGGCCGACGGCGCTGTCAGCCACTATGTCGCGGTGAAGGAAGACATCACCGAGAAGAAACGG
>CAIZLW010000062.1 GCA_903933915.1 uncultured beta proteobacterium
CCACATGCCATGCGCGAACATGTTTTCGCTGGGCACGCGCGGCGGCCGCCGCATGATACCGGGTTCAGCAGGCTCTGCAGTCAGCGCCAGCCCCGGCAAACCATCGGTGACCAGATTGACCCAGAGGATGTGCAGCGGCAGCAGCGGCAGCGGCAATCCGAAGAACGGCGCCAGAAAAATCAGCAGCACTTCCGCCAGATTGGTGGTCAGCACATATTTGATGAAGCGCCGGATGTTGTCGTAAATGCGCCGGCCACCGCGAACCGCAGCGACGATGGTTGCAAAATTGTCATCCAGCAGCACCATGTCGGACGCTTCACGTGCAACGTCGGTTCCACCGCGCCCCATCGCGACGCCGATATCGGCGCGTTTCAGCGCCGGTGCGTCATTGACGCCATCCCCGGTCATCGCCACGAACTGCCCTTGCGCCTGCAACGCCTCCACCACCCGGATCTTCTGCGCGGGATCAACACGCGCATATACACGGGTCTGCAATACGCGTGCAGCCAGCGCCGCATCATCCATGGTCGCCAGCTCGCGGCCGGTGATCACCAGATCGTCATCCCCGGCGATGCCCAGCCGCCGGGCAATGGCCCGCGCCGTTGCCGGATGATCGCCGGTGATCATCACCGGCGTGATGCCCGCAGTACGGCAGGTCGCCACGGCCGCCGCCGCTTCCGCGCGCGGCGGATCAATCAGGCCGACCAGGCCGATGAACACCAGATCTGCTTCGACGGCTTCGGTATCATTCAGATCCGGGATGGCGTCCCAGCGGCGGCAGGCTACGGCGAGCACACGCAGGCCATCGGCCGCCATCGCAGCCGCATTCTCCTCCAGTACTGCACGATCCAGCGCAGCCTCCCCGTCCGCAACCAGCATCCGCGTGCATCGCGAAAGCACGGCTTCGGGTGCACCCTTGCTGTACGCCATCACGCCGTTGGCGTCGGCATGAAATGTCGTCATGCGCATCCGGGTCGAATCGAACGGCAGTTCCGCCTTGCGCGGCGAGTCAATCTCCAAGGTTTCCCGGGCAAATCCGGCGCGCTGTGCGGCGACATGCAAAGCCACCTCGGTCGGGTCGCCGGCAGCGCCGCCATCAGCGTCGCCCGTCGCGTCGTTGCACAGCGCGATCGCCGTAAATAACCGTTCAGCCGCTTTACCCCCCGCCTGTTCCGGCACCACCAGCCTGCCCTCGACCAGGCAGCACTCGACGCGCATCCGGTTTTCCGTCAGCGTGCCGGTCTTGTCGGAACAGATATAGGTAATCGAACCCAGCGTCTCGACACTCGGTAGCCGCCGCATCAACGCCTGATGCTCAACCAGGCGATAAGCCCCCAGCGCAAGCGCAATGGTCACCACCGCCGGCAGCGCTTCGGGTATCGCAGCCACTGCAAGACTGACCGCGGTGAGCAGCATCAGCACCGGCGGTTCGCCGCGCAGCAGTCCTGCGAAAAAAATCACCGTGCAGACGAGCAATACGCCAATCGCCAGCCGTTTGCCGAAGGCTGCCAGCCGTTTCTGCAAAGGGGTCTTCGAATCCTCACCCGCGGCCAGCAGCGCCGCGATATGTCCCAGTTCGGTTGCCATGCCAGTCGCGGCCACAATGCCGCTGCCTCGGCCATAAGTGATGATCGTGCCCTTGTAGGCCATGTTGCGCCGGTCGCCCAGCGCCGCATCGGCTTCTGCCAGCAGCATCGCATCCTTGTCTACCGGCACCGATTCGCCGGTCAGCGCAGCCTCTTCGACGCGCATGCGCACCGCCTCGACCAGACGCAGATCGGCGGGCACCATATTGCCCGCCTCCAGCAGCACCATATCGCCCGGCACCAGTTCTCTGGCGGCAATCACCATGCGATTGCCGTCGCGAATCACCGTCGCGGTTGGTGCCGCAATCTGCTGCAACGCAGCCATCGCCTTTTCGGCACGGTATTCCTGGGTGAACCCGATGACTGCGTTGAGCAGCAGGATGGCAATGATCGCCAGAGTGTCGGCCATATCTCCGACCACGCCGGACAATACCGCCGCCGCAATCAACACCAGAATCATGAAGTCGGCGAACTGGTCGATCAGGATATGCCACGGGCCACGCTGACTGCCCTGCTGCAGCAGATTGGGACCGTATTGTTCCAGCCGACGCGCAGCTTCGGTTACGGCAAGGCCGCGCTGCACATCACCGCCCAGCGCGACAATGGCGGACAGCGCGGTATCACCATGCCAATACCTGGCAGGCGGTTGAGCGGAAGCAAGCGGTGTTTCAGGGAATCGGCTCATAAGCCCATGCTATGCACAGCGCCGAAATCCTGCTTGATTCAGATCAACACAAAACGTCAGGGGATCAGCAGCACATGCACGCGATAAGGACCATGCGCGCCCAGCGTCACCGTCTGTTCGATATCCGCCGTGCGCGAAGGACCGGAGATGAAATTCACCGCGCGCGGCATGCTGCCGATGTCGCGTCGCAGCAAATCCCAGGCGTCTTCCATGCCGGCGACGATGCGGCTGCGCGAAACCACGGCGATATGCGTTTCAGGCAGCAGACTGTTGACCGCCGGCGTGTCTTTCCCCGAACACATCATCAGCGTGCCAGTTTCGGCAATCGCGCAGAACGCGCCGGTGATGCCAATCAAATCGCTGTCGCGAGCCGGACGCACATCCACCTGCAGGCCCTGCGCCGCCCAGTCGAGCGTCGCGAATTCCGGCCAGCACACGGCACTGTCCGACAATTGTTTTTCAGCCCGATACCGCGCAACCGCCGCAGGCAGATCCCGCAACGAAGCGATATCCTCGACACTGGTGGTCAGATTCAATGCGCGGTCGCGAAACCGCGCCACCAGATCGGCATCCACATGCGGCC
>CAIZLW010000063.1 GCA_903933915.1 uncultured beta proteobacterium
AAACGGCGCCGGGTGGACGACAAGCGGCAACAGGGTGCGCGCAAACGCGATCGCAGCGGCAGTGGCTGGGATTGATTGCATCAGTATCTGTAATAACTCTAATATTCAATTAAAAACAAATACTTAAAGAACATCGCCGGGCGCTGGCCCTTACTCAATTCGTCATAAGGAACTGCTAAACTACGCCGCGTGAAGGAATAAAACCTGCGCTGCAAGCGTTTGCCGGCAGGTCACTTGGATAATTCGTTGCATCTACCTACATCACCACCAAACCAAGGGGGATTTTTAATGAAGCACGTACTGATCGCCGCACTCATCGGCACCTCGACGCTGCTCGCCAGCGGCACCGTATCGGCTCAGGCCAAGCCTGAAGACGTCATCAAGTTCCGCAAGAGCGTTTACACCGTGGTCGGCTGGCACGTACGCCCGCTGGGCGCAATGGTCAAAGGCCAGATGCCGTTCGACCAGGCCGTGTTTCTAAAGAACGCCGAAATCGTCGCCGACATGGCTTCCATCGCCCCGGATGCGTTTGCTGCAGGCTCCGACAAGGGTGCCGAGACCCGCGCCAAACCGGAAATCTGGTCGGACGCCGCCGGCTTCAAGAAAGTCATGGACAACTTCCAGGCCGAATCCGCAAAACTGGTTCAGGTCGCCCGGACCGCCAAGGATGTTGACGCCGTGCGCTCGCAGTTCAGTGCGCTGAGCAAATCCTGCGCCGGTTGCCACGACAATTACCGGACCAAATAATCCGGCTGATATCGTTCTCAGCAGCTCTCAATAAACAAGCCGCCTCCGGGCGGCTTGTTTATTTCACGGACTCCGGATCAGCTGTTGATCAGCGCCCACACGCTCGCGGCGCAGAACGCCAGCAGCACAATTGCCAGTCCAACGCCGCGCATCGTCGCCGGCGCCGCGCCAGCGGGCAAGTGCTTGCGGCCGGTGAACATCGGCTTGATCAGGTTCTCCGATTTGTAGATGAGGTAATACAGTACCGCGCCGACATGCACGCCGATCAGCCCCAGCAGCACATTGAAGTTGTACTTGTGGATGGTCGTCAGCCAGTCGCTCAATTCCTTGGTGACCTGCTTAAAGAGCGGGCCTTCGGTGAGGATATCGTCATTGGAAAACAGCCCGGTTCCCGTCTGCACCAGGATGCACAGCAACAGCAGCACGACGCTGATGCCGCCTAGAGGATTGTGGCCGGCGAATTTCGCCGCGGTGCGCGAAGGCAGAGTGCGGATGTACGCAATCACCGCGCCGGGGCTGTAAATAAAATCACTGAAACGCGCGTGACTGCTGCCGACAAAACCCCAGATCACCCGGAACAACACCAGCGTCAGCACGGTGTAACCGGAATACATATGCCATTCCATCCAATCCATTTCGCTGGACAGCCACGAGAATGCGATCAGCAGCACCAGCGCCCAGTGAAAAAAACGCACCGGAATGTCCCACACCGGCGTTGCCACAGTACCTTCAGTCTTTTGCGTTTCCGCCATGCTTATTCTCCCCTTGCGAACCGTAATCGTCTGAATGACCGGATGACGGCCATCATGACACCGTCTGCTGCTTCAGCGTCACATAATCGACCTTGCCCGAGCCGAGCAGCGGCAGCGTGTCCACCTTCATTACCCGCCGCGCCACCGCCAGTTCCCGGATATTGAGCTGGCGCGCTGTATGCATCAGCGTAATGCGGTCGAGCTGCGGATCGGTCGTCAGCAGCACCGTGCTCTCTCCGGTATGGGTCATTTCCACCAGCGCGGCATGTTTGAAAGCGGGCGAAGCCTGATAAGCGATGTGCTCGACGCGCTCCAGCGACACCATTTCCCCGGCGATCTTGGCAAAACGCTTGACCCGGCCGTGGATGGTGACAAACCCGTCGTCATCGACACTGACCACATCACCGGTGTTGTACCAGCCGGCGCCGAGTTCGGAACGCGGCGGCTGCAGCACGCCCGGCGCATCGGAGAACATATACCCCATCATCAGGTTGGGGCCGCGCACATGGAGCACGCCGCCCTGCTCGATACCCGGCACCGGAACGATGCGGTATTCAATGCCGGACAGGAAGCGCCCCACGCTGCCGTCGCGAAAGGCCAGCGGCGTATTCAGCGACATCGCAGGCCCGCATTCGGTGGCGCCGTAACCCTCGTAGACGCGCAGACCGAATTTGCTGAACCACAGTTTAGACACTTCCGGGTTGAGCTTTTCGCCGCCGGCAATGATGAAGCGGGCTCGGTAAAAATCGTACGGATGCGCCTGGCGCGCGTAATTGCCGAGGAAGGTGCTGGTGCCGAAGATGTAGGTGCAGTCGCGGGTGTAGGCGTACTCCGGAACCACCTTGTAATGCAGCGGATTGGTATATAAAAACAGTCGCGTCCCCGACAGCAGCGGCATCAGCGTGCAGGCGATCAGGCCAAAGGTGTGATACATCGGCAGCGCATTGAGATATTTGTCGTCCGGCCCGAAATCAATCACCGCGCGCAGCTGCGCCATCACACCAAGCATGGTGTCGTGGCTGATGACCACCCCTTTGGGCCGCGCCTCGGAACCCGAGGTGAACAGCACGATGGCCGGCGATGCGGGATCCTGCTGCGGCAGCGCGGCGCCCGGCCGCAGCAGCGCCTTGATGATCCACAGCTTGTCAGCCAGTGTCATCGTCTCGCGCAGGTCTTCAAGATAAACAATGCGGCAGCCCTCGAGGGCGGTCAGCAGATGCTCGAGATGTGCTGCCTGGATGAACGCGCGCGACGTGATGACGGTGCGCAGGACGCCCGCTACACAGGCAACGCGCAGCGCTTCGACGCCGCTGGAGTAGTTGAGCATGGCCGCCACCCGGCCGCGCGACGTCAGTCCGAACACCAGGCAGACGGTTGCGCCGAGATTGGGCAGCATCACGCCGACCCGTTCGCCGGGCGCGGTGAAGCGCGCGGTGAGCCGTCCCAGCGCCAAACTGCCTTTGAGCAGATCGCCGTAGGTATTCACCTGGCGGCGCAGATCTTCAATGATGCGGGTGCGGCGGCCATACAGCGCGGCGGCATCCACCAGCGCGTCAAACAGCGTGCGGCGCGGCGCAGCATTAGCCATCGATTGCTGGAGGATGCGCAGCAGATCTTCCGACAACTGGCGGCGGCGCGCGCCGCCGGCGCCGCTGCGCGCCGGAAACCGCGTGGAGGGCTGCACCGCGAGGGTGACGCGCGGAAACCGGCGGCGCGGCCAGCGGTGGCTGGTGGCCGCCCAGCGCGACTGCAATGTGCCCTCAATACGCAACGGCACGATGTCGGCATCAGCCCGCGCCGCAATCACTGCCACCGCACCGTAAATCTTCATGGTGCTGCCGGTCGTCGTCACGCGATCCTGCGGAAACACCACCACCGGCCGTCCGGATCGCACGACCCGGACCAGCCCCTTGACGGTGTAATCGCCAGCGATGCCGAGTTCAGCGCAATCCGCCACGCGACGCACCAGCCGCCCCAGCCGGTGACCGGACAGCGTCCTCGGCAGCACGATCAGCGGGTTGTCCGGCAGGAACAGGGCCACCAGCAGCGCGTCCAGCAGCGAATCATGGTTGGCGACGACCAGCGGACGACCGCGGGAGAGCTGACTGACATGCCCGGTCACCCGGACACCGAACAGCAGACCGAGCAGGAGGCGGAGTATGGCGCGCAGCAGCACTGGCAGTTCCGTGGTTGGGCGGTTGAAGTCTGTTGTTGATCAGCGGCGTATGCAGCCACCGCTTGTAACGGCTCTGCATGCCCTAGTCAAACACTAGGTCATTACAGTCACACCGGTGTTGCCAAATTGCCATAGCAGCAGAAATCCTTAGACAAAAAAACAAGCGCACAAAAATCTCCCGCACACCACTATATATGGCAAATTTACAGAATTAACTACTTGTTTTAGTGAGTATTTTTTAAAACCTCCCATTTTGTTAGATTTGCCTGTCGTTGCACCCCGACGCTTTAATCACCCCCGGGAACATCAGCTGTATCCCGCCAACCTATTCATGTAAAACCATCGCAGGGGACCCACCATGGAAATGCAAGTTCCAGCCGCCGTCATTGACGTACACCACGCCGCCGTCAAACCCGATTTCAGCAGTGGCACCGAATTCCGCTTCTCACCGCAACTGCATGCCCGTTTCGACCGGCAGACCCGCGCGCTGTGGTCACGCTGGACGGCGGCACCGCGCCCCTGCTTCAACGCCGGCCTGCTCGCCGATATCCGCGCCTATTACAACTTCATCGCCGGCAGCGACGGGGTCATCGCCTGCGGCGACAGCGAAGAGCCCATTGATTACGTGGTCCTCGCCTCGGGCATGCCCGGCGTATTCCAGCTCGGCGGCGACCTCGACCTGTTCCGCCAGAAAATCGACAATCGCGACCGCAATGCACTGACCACCTACGGCCGCGCCTGCATCGATGTCCTCTACCGCAACTACCGCGGCCATGACCTGCCGCTGACCACCGTGTCGCTGGTGCAGGGCGAATGCCTGGGCGGCGGCTTCGAGGCTGCGTTGTCGAGCGACGTCATCGTCGCCGAAAAAAGTTCGCGCTTCGGTTTCCCGGAAATCCTGTTCAACCTGTTCCCGGGAATGGGCGCGTACTCCTTCCTTGACCGCAAGGTCGGCCAGCGCAAGGCCGAGGACATCATCTCGTCGGGCAAGATCTACAGCGCGGACGAAATGCTGGAGCTGGGTGTCATCGACGTCGTCGCTGAAGACGGCGGCGGTGAAACCGCCGTCAACGCCCTGATCAAGCAGCGCTCGCGTTCGCGCAACGGTCTTGCTGCGCTAGCTGCAGTGCGGCGCCGGGTACACCAGATCACCTACGAAGAACTGGAAGACGTCGTCGGCGTGTGGGTGGATGCTGCCCTGCGGCTGACCACACGAGACCTGAAGCTGATGCAACGGCTGGTGTCCCGCCAGAACGGCCTGCAGGAACCGGCGGTTATTCACTAAAACAGCTTTGATTCGCAGCCAGCCCTGCTCTGCTAGACTGACCAGGCAGCGGCTGAACTTGACCCATGCCGGCCAGCAAAACCGGCGCAAATGAAAGCCTGACGCATGCCCGAACTCGAACACTCGTACGCGATTGAACAAACCTCCCGGCTGCTGGGAATCTCCGCGCAGAAACTGCGCCGCTGGGATGAACAGGGCATCCTCGGCGCACTGCGCACCGAAGGCGGTCATCGCCGTTATCCCAAGGAAGTCGTCGACCGGCTGGTCCTCGCCAATGGCGGCGGATTCGCCGAAAAAACCTCGCGCGAACTGGCAAGCGTCAAACGCACGCTGGCTGAAAAACGGCGGATCATCCAACTGCTGATCGAGAGCGAAGGCCGTTACCGCGATCTGGTCGAAACCTCCCACGACCTGATCTGGCAGACCGACGCTGAAGGCCGCTTCACCTACCTGAACGCCGCCGCCCACGAAATTTTCGGACTCACCCCGCCCGACCTGCTCGGACGCTGTTTTTTCAGTTTTGAAACCAACGGTTCGCACGTGCCGAACCGGCGCTTCCTGTCGATGCTGCGGCGCAACGGCGAAGTGCAGAACCATGTGACCCACCTGACCACCGCCCGCGGCGAAGACCGCTGGATCGGCATCAACGCCCGCGTCACCCGCGACGAGAATGGCGGCATGCTCGGCATCCGCGGCACTGCCCGCGACGTCACCGACCAGCATCTGGCGATCCGCCGTGCAGAACACGTGGCGATGCACGATGCGCTGACCGATCTGCCGAACCGTTATGAACTGCAGCGCCAGGTCGAGAACGCACTGCAGAACAACCAGGTCGGCGCCATCCTCCTGGTCGACATGGATCATTTCAAGCGCATCAACGCGGCATTCGGTCATGGCGCCGGCGAACAACTGGTGCTCGGCCTCTCCGGCGTGCTGCGCAGCGTCGCGCGCAGCCGCAACGGCGAACTGTTCCGCATCGGCGAAGACCAGTTCGTGCTGCATGTGGCGGAAGCGCTGCGCGAAGACGCGCAGACCACCGCCGCCGTGATGCTGGACGCCATACACAACTACCGGCTGGAGATGGCGCGCAACCGCGTGGTCTCCAACATCACCGCCTCGATTGGCATTGCCATGTATCCCTTCCATGGCAACGACTGGCCGGCGCTGCTGGCCGCGGTTGATGCCGCCACCCACCAGGCCAAGGACGAGGGCCGCAACCGCGTGGTGCTGTTCAATCCGGCCTCCGACTCCCTGCGCGCCAATCACCGGCGCACCCACTGGTCGCGGCTGATCACCGAAGCGATCGAACAGGACGAAATCGCGCTCTACGTGCAGTCGGCGATGAATATCCGTACCGGCGCACCGATCCACCACGAAATCTTCCTGCGCATCCGCGACGAGCATGGCGCCTGGGCTGATCAGCAGCAGTTCATGGGCACTGCGGAATCACTGGGTTTCGCCCCCGCACTTGACCAGCGTGTGATCGCCCGCGTGCTGACCCATATCCACGAGCAGGGCAAGAATTCGCCGCTGCGCTATGCCGTCAATGTATCGGCACCATCCATTGCCGATCCAAACTGGGTGCGCGAACTGGCCGACATCATCCGCACCTCCGACGTTCCCGGAAACCGGCTGATTTTCGAAATCAGTGAACGCGCAGCAATGGAAAACATCGATGCCACCGCAGCCTTCATCGAACAGATGCGCGCGCTCGGCGCGCGCGCCGCGCTCGATGACTTCGGCACCGGCTTCAGCTCGTTCTATTATTTGAAGCGCTTCGACGTGGATTACCTGAAAATCAGCGGCGCGTTCACCCAGGATCTGAGTGACAACGAGGAAAGCAGGGTATTCGTCAAGGCCGTCAACGATCTCGCTCGCAACCTCAAACGTCAGGTCATCGCCAAAGGCGTCGAAACCGAATTGATGGTGAAACTGCTGAAGGAAGCCGGCGCGCTCTACGCTCAGGGCCATTACTTCCAGCCGGCCGCACCACTGGGCACAGCGATACCAGCGCCCGGCCGCAAATCCTCGCGCGGTTGATCATGCGGCGCGCCGCAAGGCGCTGCCGCGACAGCACGGCGTATTACCACTCTCCCCGGCGGATCTTCTCCGCCCACAGCAGACCGGTGACGGCCTTGGCTTCGGTGATGGTGCCGTCGCGCACCCAGTCCAGCGCCTGATCGAGTCGCACGATCATCACTTCCAGAAACTCGCCTTCATCGAGCGCACTGCCGACCTGCTGCAGGTCGCACGCCAGGAACAGCTCGATGCATTCATCGGCATAACCGATGCAGGGATGCAGCGTGGCCAGATGCCGCCATTCTTGCGCTGTGTAACCGCATTCTTCACGCAGTTCACGCTGAGCCGTGGCCAGCGGCGCTTCGCCGGCATCGATTTTTCCGGCGGGCAGTTCGATGAAGTGTCGCCCCAGCGGATAGCGGAACTGGCGTTCCAGCAGGATCGTATCCGGGTCAGGCTGGGCAACAATCATCGCCGCGCCGGGGTGGTGGATGTATTCGCGGGTGGCACGGCTGCCATCCGGCAGATTGACGGTATCCCGCCGCACCTTGAGCAGTCGCCCCTCGAACACCGATTCCGAGGACACCAGGGTTTCGGTGAAATCAGCGGGGTCGTGCGGCTTCATGCCGGAGGATCAGATTCCCGGCTTGCGCCAGAAAAAGCGATAGACAAAACCCGGGTAGGCAAACACCAGAAACAGGCAGACGGTGACCGCGTAGAACTCCCAGCGCTGCGGATGCACCTGCCCGGCGCGGCTTTCCATCAGCCAGGCCGCGATGCCAGCGATGCAATACAGCAGCATCAGTTCCAGCACCCGCCAGCCCCCCGCTTTACCGCTGGCGGGAGCGGGCCGCACGAAGAGAATTCGTTCGCTGAGGAACGGCAGATTGGCGAGCACCAACGCCAGCAGCAGCAGCGCGGCGGTGCTCCAGTCCATGATCAGATCGAAGCGCGGACGGCTTCGATGCAGAGCACCAGCAGCGGCTGCGGCGCGATACCCAGCACCAGCACGGCGAGGCCGTTGACCGACAGCAGCGCGCGCACGTCGCCCGACGCGGTGATCGGCGCGGTATCCACCGGCGCATCGAAATACATCAGCTTGACGATGCGCAGGTAATAGAAGGCGCCGATCAGCGAGAAAAGCACCGCCACCACAGCGATCCACCACATGCCTATATGCACCACGGCCTGCAGCACCGACAGCTTGGCGTAGAAACCGACGGTCGGCGGGATGCCGGCCATCGAGAACATCAGCAGCAGCATCAGGAAAGCGTACCAGGGACTGCGCTGGTTGAGACCCTTGTAGTCCTCAAGATTCTCGGCCTCGAAGCCGCTGCGGGCGAGCAGCAGGATGATACCGAAGGAACCCAGCGTCATCAGCACATAGACGACAACATAGAACATGCTGGCGCCGTAGCCGTCGATGGTGCCCGACAGCACGCCGAGCAGCAGGAAGCCCATGTGCGAGATCGTCGAATAGGCCAACATGCGCTTCAGGTTGGTCTGCATGATCGCCGTCAGGTTGCCGATGGCCAGCGACAGTATCGCCATCACCGCCAGCATGTGGCGCCATTCGTCGACCAGCATCTCCGCACCCAGCCCCTGGGCCAGCAGGCGCATCACGATGGCGAACGCGGCGAATTTCGGCGCCGAACCGATGAATATGGTCACTGCCGTCGGCGCGCCCTCATAGACGTCGGGCACCCACATGTGGAACGGCACCGCGCCGAGCTTGAAGCCGAGGCCGGCGACGATGAACACCAGGCCGAACACCAGCACCAACTGGGCCTGCACGCCTTCGGTCGACAGTTGCGCGAGTTCAGTGATTTCAAGCGTGCCGGTCGCACCATAAAGCATCGACATGCCGTAGAGCAGTACGCCGGAGGCCAGCGCACCGAGCACAAAATATTTCATCGCCGCTTCGGTCGCGCGCACCGAGTCGCGCTGCAGCGCGACCATCGCATACAGCGACAGCGACAGCAGCTCGAGGCCGAGGTACAGCGTCAGCAGATGGTTGGCCGAGATCATCACCATCATGCCCAGCGTCGCGAACAGCGCCAGCGTGAAAAACTCGCCGCGGAACAAGCCGCGGGCGGCGTTATAGGCGCGGGCGTAGACCATCACCATAATCACCGAGACGCAGGTCAGCAATTTCAGCGCGTCGGCCATCAGGTCGTCGACGAACATGCCGCTGAAGGTGTAGACCGGCTCCGCATTGCCGGTGAAAAAGGTCAGCAATGCGCAACCCGCGAGCGTGAACTGGGTCAGCCCGTAGGTGACGATGCGGTTGTCGTCGCTGACAAACAGATCGACGACCAGAATCACGCACGCCATCACGAGCAGGAACAGCTCGGGGTAGGCGGGCCACAGCGGCATGATGTATTCCATAGTCAGCTCTATTGCGCCGGCAGCTTGCTGAAGGACACGTGCGCCAGCAGTTCATTAACCGAAACGTGCAGCACATCGGCGAAAGGCTGCGGCCACACGCCCATCACCAGCACCAGCACCGCGAGCACGCCCAGCACCAGGAATTCGCGGGCATTGATGTCCTGCAGTTCACCGACATGGGCGTTCGCCACGGCACCAAAAATCACCCGCTTGTACATCCACAGCGTGTAGGCGGCGCCGAAAATCAGCGTGATCGCGGCGGCAAAGGCGAACCAGAAATTGACCTGCATTGCGCCCATGATCACCAGGAATTCGCCGACGAAGCCGCTGGTGCCGGGCAGACCAGCATTGGCCATCGAGAAAAACATGAACAGCGCGGCAAACACCGGCATGCGGTTGGCGACGCCGCCGTAATCGGCGATCAGCCGCGAGTGCATGCGGTCATAGAGTACGCCGACGCAGAGGAACATCGCGGCGGAAATGAAACCGTGCGAAATCATCTGGATGACCGCGCCTTCCATGCCCTGCGCGTTGAACAGGAAAATGCCCAGCGTGACAAAACCCATGTGCGAGATCGACGAATAGGCGATCAGCTTTTTCATGTCGGTCTGCACCAGCGCGACCAGGCCGATGTAGACCACGGCAATCAGCGACAGGCCGATGACCACCGGCGCCAGCAAATGGCTGGCATCCGGCACGATGGGCAGGCTCAGCCGCAGGAAACCGTAGCCGCCGAGCTTCAGCATCACCGCAGCCAGCACCACCGAGCCGCCGGTGGGCGCCTCGACGTGGGCGTCGGGCAGCCAGGTGTGCACCGGCCACATCGGCACCTTGACCGCAAAGGCCATAAAAAATGCAATAAAAACAGATACTTGCACGGCGATCGGCAGTTGCGTCTGGTAAAAGTCGAACAGGCTGAAACTGCCGCCCGCGGAGAAATACAGATAGATCAGCGCGACCAGCGACAGCAATGAACCCATCAAGGTGTAGAGGAAGAACTTAACCGCCGCATACACGCGGTTGGGGCCGCCCCAGACGCCGATGATGATGAACATCGGGATCAGCGTCGCCTCGAAGAACACGTAGAACAGCAGCGCATCCAGCGACGAGAACACGCCGTTCATCAGGCCGGACAGGAACAGGAAGGCCGCCATGTACTGCGACACGCGCGACTCGATGATCTGCCACCCCGCCACCACCACCAGCACCGTGGTCAGGCTGTTCAACAGGATCAGCAGCAGCGAAATGCCGTCGATGCCGAGATGGTAATTGGCGTTCAGCGTGTCGATCCAGGTGCGCATTTCGACGAACTGGAAACCGCCCTGCTGCAGGTTGAATCCGGTGTACAGCGGAATGGTCACCGCAAAACCGATCAGCGCACCGATCAGCGCAATGACGCGCGCCGCCGGCGCATTGCGGTCGCCACCGGTCAGCAATACCGCCACACCGGCGATGATCGGCGCCCAGATGGCGAGGCTCAGTAGTGGTAATCCCTGCATCATGAGGTCTTTTTCTTCAGTTTCACCGGGTATAGGCCAGTGTCAGCAGCAGCAGGATGCCGATGATCATCGCGAATGCGTAGTGGTAGATGTAACCCGACTGCACATGGCGGATCACCGAGGCAAACCACCCGACCAACCGCGCCGAGCCGTTCACCATCACGTTGTCGATAATGGCGACATCGCCGCCCTTCCACAGGCCCGTGCCCAGGGCACGCGAGCCGCCGGCAAAGAACCAGTCGTTGAAGCGGTCAAGGCCGTATTTGTCCATCAGGATCGTCACCACGAAGCCCCACTGGCGGCGCAGCTTCGCCGGAAGCTCGGGACGGACGATATAGAGGAACCAGGCCGTGGCCGCGCCCGCCACCGCCAGCCAGAACGATTGGGTGGCCAGCGCATGCCGCATCATCCCCACGACACCCTGAAACTCCTTGGCGAGCATGGCAAGTGCTGGATGCTCGGGGCTCACCAAGATCGAACTGCCGAAGTAGCCGCCATAGACAAAGGAACCGATCAGCCAGCCGGCACAGACCGAAGGGATCGCCAGCATTACCAGCGGGAAGGTCACCACCCAGGGTGATTCGTGCGGCTTGCCATGGCTGCCATGATGGTCGTCGTGATGATCATCATGGGCGTGGTCGGTGAGCTGTCCCGCTGCCCGGGCATCGGCGTCGGCCGCAAGCACGTCAGGATCATGCGCATCGGCAAAACGTTCCTTGCCATGGAAGGTGTAGAAAATAAGCCTGAATGAATAAAATCCGCCGACAAACACACCCGCCACCGCCAGCATGAAAGCGAAGCCGGCGCCCGGCACCGTGGCATGGTGAATGGCCTCGATAATGGTGTCCTTGGAGAAGAAGCCGGCAAACGGCGGCAGGCCGGCATTCGCCAGCGCGCCGATCAGCATGGTCATATAGGTAATCGGCATGTACTTGGCGAGACCGCCCATCTTGCGCATGTCCTGCTGGTGATGCATCGCGATGATCACCGAGCCCGCGCCGAGGAACAGCACGGCCTTGAAAAAGGCATGGGTAAACAGATGGAATATCGCCGCCGAATAGGCCGAGGCGCCCAGCGCCATGGTCATGTAACCGAGCTGTGACAGCGTCGAATACGCCACCACGCGCTTGATGTCGTACTGCACCGTGGCGACCAGCGCCATGAAGAAGGCGGTGATCGCGCCAATAATCAACACGAACGACAGTGCGGTTTCCGACAGCTCGAACAGCGGCGACATCCGCGCCACCATGAATATGCCGGCGGTAACCATGGTCGCGGCATGGATCAGCGCGGAAATCGGGGTCGGCCCTTCCATCGAATCCGGCAGCCAGACATGCAGCGGGAACTGCGCCGATTTGCCCATCGCACCGATGAACAGCAGGATGCAGATCACTGTCATCAGCGACCAGGGCACACCGGGGAAAAGCTCGATGGTGTTGCCCGATAAACGGTCGGCGCCGGCAAACACTGCAGCGTAATCCAGCGTGCCGAAATACATCAGCACCAGCGCAATACCCAGCAGGAAACCAAAGTCGCCGACACGGTTGACCAGGAAGGCCTTCATGTTGGCGTAGATCGCCGTCGGCCGGGTGTACCAGAAACCGATCAGCAGGTACGACACCAGACCCACCGCCTCCCAGCCGAAGAACAGCTGCAGGAAATTGTTGCTCATCACCAGCATCAGCATCGAGAAGGTGAACAGCGAGATATAGCTGAAGAAACGCTGGTAACCGGGATCTTCGGCCATATAGCCAATGGTGTAGATGTGCACCATCAGCGACACGAAAGACACCACAATCATCATCGTCGCCGACAGCGGATCGATCAGGAAGCCGATTTCGAAATGGATGCTGCCAGAAGCCAGCCAGGTATAGACCGGGCCGTTGAAGACATTACCGGCCATCACATCCTGGAACACCACGATCGAGGCGACCAGGCACACCATCATGCCCAGAATGGTGATGGTATGCGCGGCGCGGCGGCCGATAGCCCAGCCGAACAGGCCGGCGATGATCGCACCGAACAGCGGCGCCAGCGGCACCAGCAGATAAAGTTTTTGCATCTCGGTCATGTGCGGCTCAGCCCTTCAACTGATCGAGGTCTTCGACATTGATGGTGCGCAGATTGCGGAACAACACCACCAGGATCGCCAGACCGATCGCCGATTCGGCGGCGGCCACGGTCAGGATGAAAAACACGAATACCTGGCCGGCGGTATCGCCGAGGAAATGAGAGAACGCGACGAAATTCGTATTCACCGCCAACAGCATCAGTTCGATCGCCATCAGCAGCACGATGATGTTCTTGCGGTTGAGGAATATGCCGATCACCGAAATCGCGAACAGGATCGCGCCGAGGACCAGATAATGGGACAGTGAAATCATGGTCAGTCCCCCTTCTTTTCGGCCGGCATCGAAATGATCTTCAGCCGGTCATTGCGCTTTACCCGCACCTGCTCGCCCGGATCAATATATTTGCCGTGCTTGCGGCGGCGCAGCGTCAGCGCGATGGCCGCGACGATGGCCACCAGCAGGATCACCGCGGCCAGTTCAAATGGATAAACGTAATCGGTGTAAAGCAGCCGACCCAGTTCCTTGGTGTTGCTGTACCCCGCGGGCGATGCCGGCGGACGCGGCGCATCCTCCAGCCCGAACCACGGTCCGGTCAGCACCAGCGCCATCTCGGCCACCATCAGCAGCGCAACCGTCGCGCCCACCGGCAGATAGCTCCAGAAACCCTCGCGCAGCTTCTCGATATTGATGTCGAGCATCATCACCACGAACAGGAACAGCACCATCACCGCGCCGACATAGACCAGCACCAGCGTGATGCCGAGGAACTCCGCCTCAAGCTGTATCCACAGTCCCGCCGCCGTGCAGAACGCCAGCACCAGGAACAGCGCGGCGTGCACCGGGTTGCGCGCGGTAATCACGCGCAGCGCGGCGAAAATCAGCACCGCCGAGAAGAACCAGAATATGAGTTGTTGAAATGTCATAAAAGCTTAGCCACAGAGCTCACAGAGTTCACAGAGAAAAACCGGTGAACCCTGCTCTTGCTTAGAAATCTCTGTGTTCTCTGTGTCCTCTGTGGCTGAATGGGTTTTAACGATACTTCGCATCTGCAGCACGGTCCTGCGCGATCTGTTCTTCGTAAGCATCGCCGATCGCCAGCAGCATCGGCTTGGTATAGATCAGGTCGCCGCGTTTTTCACCGTGGTATTCGTAGATCCGGGTTTCGACGATCGAATCCACCGGGCACGATTCTTCGCAGAAGCCGCAGAAAATGCACTTGGTCAGGTCGATGTCGTAGCGCGTGGTACGGCGCGTGCCGTCTTCACGCTGCTCGGACTCAATGGTGATTGCCAGCGCCGGGCACACCGCCTCGCACAGCTTGCAGGCGATGCAACGCTCTTCTCCGTTCGGATAACGGCGCAACGCATGCAGACCGCGGAAACGCGGGCTCTGCGGCGCTTTTTCTTCCGGATATTCAACAGTGATCTTGCGCGCGAACAGGTAGCGGCCGGTAACGGCCATGCCTTTCAGCAGTTCGAACAGCAGGAAGGTATTCAAGAAATTGCGGATGCTCTGGATCATCATTTCCACCATATCCACAGCGGGGTTTGCATCCAGGCGCCGAGCACGACGATCCACACCAGCGTCACCGGAATGAACACTTTCCAGCCGAGGCGCATGATCTGGTCGTAGCGATAACGCGGGAACGTCGCGCGGAACCACAGGAACAGCGATGCCACAAAGAAAATCTTCAGGAACAGCCAGCCGAAGCCGCCGATGCCGAGCACGCCCCACGACACCGGGAACGGCGACAACCAGCCACCGAGGAACATGATCGAGGTCAGCGTCGAGATCAGGATCATCGCCGAGTATTCCGCCAGCGAAAACACGGCGAAGGCCATGCCCGAGTATTCGACGTGGAAACCGACGATTTCCGATTCACCCTCGGCGACGTCGAAAGGCGCGCGGTTGGTCTCGGCCACGCCGGCGATCAGGTAGGTGATGAACAGCGGGAACAGCGGCAGCCAAAACCACCCAAATGCGCCAGCCGAATTTTGCTGCGCCTTGACGATCTCGGCCAGGTTCAGACTCTGCGACGCCATCAGCACACCGACCAGCGAAAAGCCCATGGCGATTTCATACGACACGATCTGTGCCGCAGAGCGCAGGCTGCCGAGGAAGGCGTATTTCGAATTCGACGCCCAGCCGGCGATGATAATGCCGTAGACGCCGAGTGAGGTCATCGCCATCAGATAGAGCAGTCCGGCATCGATGTTCGACAGGATCAGTTCCGGCGAAAACGGAATCACCGCCCACGCCGCCAGCGCCGGGCCCAGCGCCATCACCGGCGCGAGCACGAACAGGAACTTGTTCGAGCCCGTCGGGATAATCACTTCCTTGACCAGCAGCTTGAGGCCGTCGGCGATCGGCTGCGCCCAGCCGCCCAGCCAGCGGATGCCGAAGAACGTCACCCGGTTCGGGCCCTTGCGGATCTGCATGTAGCCGATCAGCTTGCGTTCCCACAGGGTCAGGTACGCCACGCACAGCATCAGCGGCGCGACGATCAGCATGATCTTGACCAGCGTCCACACCACCGGCCACAACGGACCGAGTAGCGCCTGCGGATAAGCGAGCAGCGAATCGAGCATCATGCGCTCGCTTTCTGCGCCTGCGCGACGCGCTCAAGAACCAGCGGCGCATAGTCAGCGCCCAGCGTTGCGGTTTCACCGCGTGCCGCAGCGAGGCGCACACATTCGGCCGGCAATTTGTCATCAATGCCGTACGGCACCACTGCGGAGCCGCCATCCTGCACCACACGCAGTGCATCGCCGTCTCGCAAGCCCAGCTTTTCGGCCAGCGCGCGATTCATTGTCGCCACAGGCGGCAGCGCATCACGCGTCTGCTGCAGGCTGGGCGCGCGACGCGCCAGGGCATCGGCGGCGTAGATCGGCGTTTCGGCGATTCGCGCAATGCCGGTTGCAGCACTCGGCAACGCTGCGACGGTAACATTCAAGACATTGTTTTTATTGAATATTTCCGATTTACCGTGAAGTGCTTCGCGCTGCGCATCTTCGGCGCTGTCATGTTCGAAGCCGGACAGGCCCAGCAGATTGCCGAGCACGCGCAACACTTTCCATGCCGGCCGGGTTTCGCCCAGCGGCTTGACCACACCGGCAAAGGTCTGCACGCGGCCTTCGCTGCTGATGAACGTGCCCGCGGTTTCGGTAAACGGCGCAATCGGCAACAACACATTCGCGTATTCGGTCGCACCATGCTGGAACGGGCTCAGCGCCACCACCAGCTCCGCCTGTTTCATCGCCGCAACCGCCTGTCGCGGATTGCCCATGTCGAGTTCGGGTTCGACGCCGAGCAGAAGATAAGCCTTCAGCGGCGCGTCTGTCATCTGCCGAGCGTTAACGCCAGTCACCTTGCCGGTCGGCACGCAGCCGGCGACATAAGCGCCGACGCTGTTGGCTGCGGCACCGAGCACGCCGAAAGGACAACCGATGATTGTCGCCAGTGCCTGCGCCAGCGCCAGCAGCGTCGCCGCGGCAGCATGCTGTTCGGCGAAGTTGCCGAGAAACACACCGGCTTTTTGTCCGGCGACCAAACTGGCAGCAATACGTTTGGAGGCATCGTCAACATTCACTCCGGCCACCGCGCTACGCACGGCTTCGGGTATTGCGACGTTTTTCAATTCGGCCGCCGCCTTCACCACCTGCGCCATTACCTGCGGCAGCAGCGCGGGCGCGACGATGGCCTTGTTCGCGACACGCATCAGCAGATCGTCGTCGACGGCGTGGATGATATTGAGTTCGGCGCCCTTTTTCGTCGCCTGGCGCAGGCGGTGCGCCAGCAGCGGATGATCCTTGCGCAGCGTCGAGCCGATCACCAGCGCGCGGTCGAGTTGCGCGAAGTCGGCGATGCTCATGCCCAGCCAGGGAATGCCGGCGCGTTTGCCGTCGGCGCTGAAATCAGCGTGACGCAGACGGAAATCGACGTTGCCCGAACCCAGCCCGCGGACCATTTTCTGCAGCAGGTGCAGTTCTTCCAGCGTCTGGTGCGGCGTCGCCAGCGCGCCGATCGCGGCGGCGCCATGCGCGGCCTTGATCCGTTTCAATTCCGCAGCGACAAACTCCAGCGCCACCGGCCATTCAACGTCCCGCCACACGCCGTCGCGTTTGACCATCGGCTTGGCCAGGCGTTTCTCCGAATTCAGCGCCTCATACGAAAAGCGGTCCTTGTCTGAAATCCAGCATTCGTTGATCGCTTCATTGTCGCGCGGCAGCGCGCGCATCACGCGGTTTTGTTTGATCTGCACCGTCAGGTTGGAACCGAGGCCGCAGTGCGGGCTCACGGTCGGCCGGCGCGTCAGCTCCCAGGTACGGGCGCTGTAGCGGAACGGCTTCGAGGTCAGCGCACCCACCGGACACAGGTCGATGGCATTTCCCGACAGTTCCGAATCGACGGTCTTGCCGACGAAGGTGATGATTTCCGAATGTTCGCCACGGCCGATCATGCCGAGTTCCATGATGCCGGCGACTTCCTGGCCGAAACGTACGCAGCGCGTGCAGTGGATGCAGCGCGTCATGTCGGTGGAAATCAGCGGGCCGAGATTCTTGTTGGCGACAACGCGTTTGTCTTCGGCGTAACGCGATTCACTGCCGCCGTAACCCACGGCCAGATCCTGCAACTGGCATTCGCCGCCCTGATCGCAGATCGGGCAGTCGAGCGGATGGTTGATCAGCAGGAATTCCATGACGCCCTTCTGCGCGGTCACTGCGGCATCGGAATGCGTCCACACCTTCATGCCGTTGGTCACCGGCGTCGCGCAAGCGGGCAGCGGCTTCGGCGCCTTCTCGACCTGCACCAGGCACATGCGGCAGTTCGCGGCAATCGACAGCTTCTTGTGATAACAGAAGTGCGGTACGAAGGTGCCGGCCCTGTTGGCAGCATCCATGATCGTGCTGCCTTCGGGCACTTCCATCAGCTTGCCGTCGAGTTCGATTTCGAGCATGGCGTCAGTCTAGAAATAAGGTGCGACCAGGCACTTCTTGTGGTCGATGTGGTGTTGGAATTCGTCGCGGTAGTGCTTCAGGAACGCCCGCACCGGCATTGCCGCGGCGTCACCCAGCGCGCAGATCGTGCGCCCCTGGATGTTCTGCGCCACGTTGTCGAGCATGTCGAGATCCTCGGGCCGGCCCTTGCCGTGCTCGATGCGGTCGACTATGCGGTACAGCCAGCCAGTGCCCTCGCGGCACGGTGTGCACTGGCCGCATGACTCTTCGTAGTAGAAATAGGACAGGCGCAGCAGCGACTTCACCATGCAGCGCGTCTCGTCCATCACAATCACCGCACCGGAGCCGAGCATCGAGCCCGCCTTGGCGATCGAGTCATAGTCCATGTCGGTGGCCATCATGATCTCGGCCGGCAGCACCGGCATCGACGAACCGCCGGGGATGACTGCTTTGAGTTTTTTCCCATCACGCATGCCGCCTGCCATCTCCAGCAGTTTCGCGAACGGCGTGCCGAGCTTGATTTCGTAGTTGCCGGGACGCGCAACGTCGCCCGAAATCGAGAAAATCTTGGTACCACCGTTGTTCGGCTTGCCGAGGGCGAGGAAAGCGTCGCCGCCGTTGTTGATGATCCACGGCACCGCGGCAAAGGTCTCGGTGTTGTTGATCGTCGTCGGCTTGCCGTACAGGCCATAACTCGCCGGAAACGGCGGCTTGAAACGCGGCTGGCCCTTTTTGCCTTCCAGCGATTCCAGCAACGCGGTTTCTTCGCCGCAGATATAGGCGCCGAAGCCGTGGTGCGCATGCAACTGGAAGGAAAAATCGGTGCCGAGGATTTTGTCGCCGAGATAACCCGCAGCGCGCGCCTCTTCCAGCGCCTCTTCAAAACGCTCGTAGACGTCCCAGATCTCGCCGTGGATGTAGTTGTAGCCCACGGTGATGCCCATCGCGTAACCGCCGATGATCATGCCTTCGATCAGACTATGCGGGTTGTAGCGCAGGATGTCGCGGTCCTTGAATGTGCCCGGCTCGCCTTCGTCGGAATTGCACACCAGGTATTTCTGCCCCGGGAACTGCCGCGGCATGAAGCTCCACTTCAGGCCCGTCGGGAAACCGGCGCCGCCGCGGCCGCGCAACGCGGATTTCTTCAGTTCGTTGACGACCTGCTCGGGCGGAATGTTCTCGGCGATGATTTTCTTCAGCGCCGAATAGCCGCCGCGCGCCTCGTAATCCTTGAGACGCCAGTTGCTGCCGTTGATGCCCTTCATGATGATGGCATCCGGCCCGAATATATCCGCGGCAAACGGTGGCGTCGGCAACCCGATGTGCAGGCCCATTATTTAAGGTCCTTCAGCAACAGGTCGATCTTTTCATTGCTCATCGCGCACAGCATTCGCTTGTTGTTCTGGATCATCACCGGCGCATCGCCGCAAGCGCCCATGCATTCGCCTTCCTTCAGCGTGATGCGGCCGTCGGGGGTGGTTTCACCGAAACCGATTCCCAGCGTCTTTTTCAGGTGCTCCGCAGCGTGGGTCGCGCCCTGCAGCGCGCACGGCAGGTTGGTGCAGATGGTCAGCTTGTATTTGCCCGTGGGCTTCAGGTCGTACATCGTGTAGAACGTCGCGACTTCATACACCGCGACCGGCGCCATGCCGAGATACTGGGCGACAAAATCCATGGTTTCCGTGGACAGCCAGCCCTTCTCGTCCTGAGCGATGGTCAGCGCCGCCATCACCGCCGAATCCTTGCGCTCCGGCGGGTACTTGGCGACCGCCTTGTCGATTTTCGCCAGCGAATCGGGCGATAAGGTCATGGGCGCGTTCATCGATCACTCATCTGTCAATGTCCCCGAATACGATGTCCTGGGTGCCGATGATCGCCACCACATCGGCGATCATGTGACCCTTGGCCATCTCATCCAGCGCGGCCAGATGCGGGAAACCCGGCGCGCGAATCTTCAAACGGTACGGCTTGTTCGCGCCGTCGGATACCAGATAGATGCCGAACTCGCCCTTCGGATGCTCGACGGCGGCATAAGCCTCGCCTGGCGGCACATGCATGCCTTCGGTGAAGAGCTTGAAGTGATGGATCAGCTCTTCCATGTTGGTTTTCATCGCCACGCGTGACGGCGGCGCTACCTTGTGGCTGTCAGCCATCACCGGGCCCGGATTCTTGCGCAGCCAGTCCACGCACTGCTTGATGATGCGGTTGGCCTGGCGCATTTCCTCGACGCGAACCAGATAACGGTCGTAGCAATCGCCGTTGACGCCGATGGCGACGTCAAAATCCATGCGGTCGTACACTTCATACGGCTGCTTCTTGCGCAGGTCCCAGGCGATACCCGAACCGCGCAGCATCGGACCGGTAAAGCCCAGCTGCAGCGCGCGCTCCGGCGACACCACGCCGATGCCCACCGTGCGTTGCTTCCAGATGCGGTTGTCGGTCAGCAGCGTTTCGTATTCGTCGACATAAGCCGGGAAACGTTTGGTGAAATCATCGATGAAATCGAGCACTGAACCCTGGCGGTTTTCGTTCAGCGCGCGGGTGGCCTTTTCATTGTGAATGGGTGTCGCGGTGTACTGCGGCATGGTGTCCGGCAGGTCGCGGTAAACCCCGCCCGGACGGTAATAAGCCGCATGCATGCGCGCACCGGATACCGCCTCATAGACGTCGAACAGGTCCTCGCGCTCGCGGAAGCAATACAGAAAGATGGTCATCGCGCCGATGTCCAGCCCGTGCGCGCCCAGCCACAGCAGGTGGTTCAGCAGGCGGGTGATTTCATCGAACATCACGCGGATGTACTGCGCGCGCTCCGGCACCTGGATGCCAAGCAGCTTCTCGATCGCCATCACATAGGCGTGCTCGTTGACCATCATCGACATGTAGTCGAGACGGTCCATGTACGGCACCGACTGGATGAACGTCTTGTGTTCAGCGAGTTTTTCGGTCGCGCGGTGCAGCAGGCCGATATGCGGATCGGCGCGTTCGATGACCTCGCCGTCCAGTTCCAGCACCAGGCGCAGCACGCCGTGGGCCGCCGGATGCTGCGGCCCGAAGTTCATCGTGTAGTTTTTGATCTCAGCCATTTTTAATTAACAGGATGGACAGGATTAGCAGGATTAAACCTAAGAGCAAGCAGAGACCCGTCTTTTATCCTGTTCATGCAGTTCTTCATGTCAGCCCTTGCGGAACCCTTCGGAGTCCGCGTAATTTTCTTCGCGCACGATGCGCGGCGTGATCACGCGCGGTTCGATCGTCACCGGCTGGTAGATCACGCGTTTCTGGTCGGGGTCGTAACGCATCTCGACGTTGCCCGACAGCGGGAAATCCTTGCGGAACGGGTGACCGACAAAACCGTAATCGGTGAGAATGCGGCGCAGATCCGGGTGACCGGTGAACATGATGCCGTAGAGGTCGAACGCTTCGCGTTCGTACCAGTTGGCGCAGGCCCAGATGCCGATGACCGACTCCAGCACCGGAAAATCGTCATTCGCGGCAAATACGCGCAACCGCAGGCGCCAGTTGTGCTTCAGGCTGAGCAGATGATAGATCGCGGCAAAGCGCGGGCCTTCGTAAGTGCCGTCGCCGTAATGGCTGTAATCAATGCCGGTGATATCGATCAACTGCTCGAAATGCAGCTTCCCGTCGTCGCGCAATGCGGCACACACCGACAGCAGATGCTCAGCCTTGACGACAACGGTCAACTCATCCAGCGCGGTCGTGGCACTGACCAGCCGTTCGCCCAGGATTTCCTGGATCGCTGCTGTCAGGGTTTCGATGCTTTTGGACATGAAATCTCGATGTTCTTCCGGTGTCGTCTCAGCGTGAGATCGTATTGGTGCGCTTGATCTTGTTCTGCAGCTGGATGATGCCGTAGAGCAGCGCTTCCGCCGTCGGCGGGCAGCCCGGCACGTAGATGTCGACCGGCACGATGCGGTCGCAGCCGCGAACGACAGAATAGGAATAGTGGTAATACCCGCCGCCGTTGGCGCAGGAACCCATCGAAATCACCCAGCGCGGCTCGGCCATCTGGTCATAAACCTTGCGCAGCGCCGGCGCCATCTTGTTGCACAGCGTGCCGGCGACGATCATCACGTCGGACTGGCGCGGGCTCGGACGGAACACGATGCCGAAACGGTCGAGGTCGTAACGCGAAGCGCCGGCGTGCATCATTTCCACCGCGCAACAGGCCAGGCCAAAGGTCATCGGCCACATCGAACCCGTACGGGTCCAGTTGACCAGCGCGTCCACCGAGGTGGTGAGGAATCCGCGCTCGTTGAGGTTTTCGTTGATGGTTTCGATGGCGCCCATAGTCACATCATTCCCAGTCAAGAGCGCCTTTTTTCCACTCGTAGATGAAGCCTACGACAAGGATGGCGAGGAAAATCATCATCGCGACAAAACCGAACAGGCCGATTTCCTGGAGCACCACGGCCCACGGAAACAGGAATGCGATTTCAAGATCGAACAGGATGAACAGAATGGCAACGAGGTAATAACGCACGTCGAAGCGCATGCGTGCATCTTCGAAGGCCTCGAAGCCGCACTCGTAAGGCGACAGTTTCTGCGAGTCTGGACGGTGCATCCCGACCAGCCGGCTGACGATCCAGCCGGACACAATCGGCATGACGCCGAACGCCGTGCCTACGGCAATGAACATCAGAATCGGAAAATAGCCTTCCAGCATCTGCCGCCTTCAGAAACGTTACTTGAAACCCGCGGTCATTCTAGCCGACCGCTTCCTGTAACCGGGTTGCGTTACATCAAATCTGCACAGCATTCCCAACACCTGCATACAGCCTGGTGTCGACGGAGAGACTCGAACTCTCACGGCTTTCGCCACCGCCCCCTCAAGACGGCGTGTCTACCAATTCCACCACGTCGACCTACCCACTGCACTCGACTAAACCGGGTCGCCGCAATGCGGCCACCCGGTGAAATCCGTTTTACTTCGGTACGTCACCTGCTTTGGAACCGGCGGCCGATCCGGGCACCGGAATCACCGGGGCCGGCGCCGTCAGCGGCGAAGACGGAATCTGCGCCGGCAGCGTCTGCGATTGCGCCGGATCCACCGGCTGCGACGACACATCCTTGGTCATCACACCCTTGTTCTCGGTTTTTTTGGTCGCAACCACGGTCAGGCCGATGCTCGATATAAAAAAGACCACCGCCAGGACCGCCGTGGTTCGGCTCATGAAGTTGGCCGACCCTGCGGAGCCGAACACGCTGCCCGAGGATCCGCTGCCGAAGGCCGCGCCCATGTCGGCGCCCTTGCCATGCTGCAGCAGCACCAGCCCGATGATGCCAAAGGCTGCAATCACGTGAACCACCAGTATCAGGACATCCATCTCGCTCTCATCCAGTCTTGTTCTGTTTCCGTTACCGGGACGCTGCCCGGCAGATCGCTGCAAATTCGCCGGCCACCAGTGCGGCGCCGCCGATTAATCCACCATCAATGTCCGGCATGCCGAACAATTGCACTGCATTCGAAGCTTTCACGCTGCCGCCGTAAACGATACGCACTGCCGCAGCCACCGCCGCATCCGACTTCGCCAACAGGCTGCGGATACCCGCATGCACCGCCTGCGCTTCTTCCGGCGATGCCGTCTTGCCGGTGCCGATCGCCCACACCGGTTCGTAGGCAATCACCGCGCTACCCAATGCCGCCGCGCCGGAGCGCTGCAACACCGCATTCAACTGTCTCGCCACCACACTGTCCGTCGCACCGGCATCACGTTCCGCCAGCGTCTCGCCGACACACAGGATCGGCTTCAGGCCGGCCTGTTGCGCCAACGCGAATTTCTCCGCCACCAGCGCATCGCTCTCGCCAAACAACGTGCGCCGCTCGGAATGCCCGACGATCACATGACTGCAACCTAAATCCTTGAGCATCACCGCGGACACACCGCCGGTATAGGCTCCGTTGCCGAACTGGCAAAGATCCTGGCCGCCAAGCGCCACGGGTGAACCCTGCAGCGCACACTGCACCTGCGCCAGATACGGATACGGGGGACAAACCGCGCTTTCCATGCCGGTCAGGGCCGCAAGCGCCGGCACCAGATCCTTCAACAGGGTGTCGTTGGCGGACAGACTGCCATTCATCTTCCAGTTGCCTGCAACGAACTTGACGCGCATTTCCTGTCCGGCCTCGAATAAACCGACGAATTTTACCGTTTGCGACTACCCGGGTCAATTTATGACTGTTTCTGCTGCAACGCGAAAAGCTTATGAATTCAAAAAGAAATTCTGCTTTTGCCCGGCATCCGGCAGCGACCCGCGCATTGCGCAAATGCGCTGGACCACCGCCGGCTTCGGGCTGACCTCAAAACCGTTCTCATAGGCCAGCACATGGAGGTCGGGGCCGACCGCTTCGATCAACTCGCAGGGACGCAGCAAAAACGCCGGATTGGCAGGCCGTCCATAGGCCTCGTTACCTAGGCCAAAGATCTCGTAAATCAGCACGCCGCCCGGCGCCAGCGCCGCCAGCAGCTGGGGAAACAGTGGACGGTGCAGATAATTGGTCACAACCACCCCTGCATATTGACGGCCGGCATACGGCCAGGGGCCGTCTTCAATGTCCGCGCAAAGTGCGGTGACGCCCTCAACACCCGCCATTGCGGCGATAGCCTCGGGATCTCGGTCCACCGCATCAACGGGATGACCGAGCCCGGCAAAAAAACGCGCATGGCGTCCGCCGCCACAGGCCACATCCAGCACCCTGCCGCCCTTGCTCAACAGCGGCGCCCAGCGTCGCACCCAGGCCGATGGTGTTGCCATCAAAGAATGTCCGGTCATCTATCGCATCATCCAAAATTGCAAAAATTACATTTTAATCAAATACATCCGGCAGCATCGCCGGGCTTGCCTAGCCGACGGAAACTCCTCTAGTCTGTGCGCAGCGCCGGATCACACACAACAACAACCGGCGCACCCCAGTCCCGGGACATCCGCAAGCCAACACGGAGGAGAAACATGCTGTCACGCATTCTCGTATCGCTGTTGCTGTTCATGGTGGCCGGTTTCGCATCGGCACAAACACCGTATCCCGCGAAACCCATGCGCATGATCATTCCCTACCCGCCCGGCGGCGGCACCGACATTCTCGGCCGCCCGATCGCCAAACTGCTCGGCGACAAACTGGGACAGCAGGTTCTGGTCGACAACCGCGGCGGTGCTTCCGGCATGGTCGGCGCCGAAATCGCGGCGCGCAGCCCGGCTGACGGTTACACCATCCTGATGAGCACTTCCGGCGAAGTCGCACTCAATGTCGCGCTGTATCCGAAGATGAGCTACGACCCGGTCCGCGATTTCACACCGGTCACCCAGGTCGGCATCTCGCCGCTGGTGCTGGTGGCACACCCCTCGCTGCCGGTGAAAAACGTCAATGACTTTGTCACGCTGGCGAAAAAGCAGCCGGGCTTGATCAGCTATTCGTCAATCGGCTCTGGCAGCGCCCAGCACATGGCCGGCGAATGGATGCGCCTGCTCACCGGCATCAACATCATCCACGTGCCGTATAAAGGCGGCGGTCCGCAAATGACCGACCTGCTCGGCGGTCACTCCCCCAGCGGATTCCTCGCACTGCCGGTCGCCGCACCGAACATCAAGAACAACCGCATCCGCGCCGTCGGCATGACCTCGGCCAAACGCTCAGCCGCTTTTCCCGCTGTGCCGACCTTCGATGAATCCGGCATGCCCGGCTTCGAAGTCAGCCAGTGGTGGGCGATCCTGGTGCCGCGCGGCACACCGAACGATGTCGTCGCCAAACTGCACACGGAAATTTCCGCTATCGTCAAAACTGCGGAAATGAAAGGCCGCATGGCCGAGCTGGGTGTGGATCCCGTTGGCGGCACGCCGGATCAGCTGGGCGAACTGGTGAAAACCGAAATCGCCAAGTTCAAGAAGATTGTTGCTGACGCGAAGATCACGCTGAACTGAGTCACGCTGAGCTCAATCGGCTTCCGCGCCGTTCGTCCTGATCTTGTCGAAGGGCGAACGGTCACTACAAGTACGATTCAGTTAACCCGAATGTTCTTGAACTGCCAGGGATCCGATTCATCCAGATCTTCCGGGAACGGATGACTGCGTCCCTGCAACGGATTCCAGTCGGAATACTGACCGAACACCTTGCCCAGATAGGGGTTGGCAATCTCCAGCACGCGCTGGAAATCCATTTCTTCCGGATCGATGATGCCGGCCTGCGGATTCTCCATCGCCCACACCACCGCGCCGAGCACGCCGGCAGAAACCTGCAGGCTGGTGGCGTTGTTGTGCGGCGCCAGCTTGCGCGCCTCATTGATCGAAAGCTTGGAGCCGTACCAGTACGCGCCCTTCTTGTGACCGAGCAGCAGCGCGCCGAGTTCGTCAAAGCCTTCGGTAATCTCATCACGGTAAAGGCGCCGCTGTTCCTGCCCCACCCAGTTGCGCCCGGCGAGTTCATGCACCGACAGCACGGTGTCATCGCAGGGATGGTAGGCGTAATGACAGGTCGGCCGGTACACCACCTGCTCACCTTTTTTGACGGTCAGGTAATCGGAAATCGAAATCGCCTCGCCGTGGGTGATCAGGAAACCGTGAAACTCGCCTTCATCGGGCGCCCAGGTACGCACCTTGACCGAAGCACCGGGCCGGTCGAGGTAAATCGCCGCCTTGCAGCCGAAATCGTGTTCACGACCGTCGGGCGGGAAATGTTTCTCGTGACTGCCCCAGCCCAGTTCACAGGGCTGCGAACCTTCGCCGATGAAACCGTCCACCGACCAGGTGTTGACGAACTCGCCGCGCCGCTTGCGCGGACTGGCGACCTGGGTGTCACGCTCCGAGCAATGAATGCTCTTGATGTTCAGTTCCATCGCCAGTTGCGCCCACTGCGCCCGCGATTGCGGAATGTCGGTGCGGCCGAGGATGTCGCGCGCGAGGTCGACCAGGCCTTGTTTCACCCAGTGCGAGATCAGTCCCGGGTTTGCGCCATTGGTCGGGATGACGGTGACCCCGCTCGGGAATTTCTTGCGCAGCCCGAGCACTTCCTCGCGCTGGCCGTAATTGGAACGCCGCGACGCCGACACCGACTGGTCGGTGTAGCCGCCCGCCCACGGCTCGATGCACGAGTCGAGGTAGATCACGCCTTTTTCGCAGCAGAATTCGATCAGCGCGGAACTCGCCACGTCGACCGACAGATTGATCAGGAAATCGCCGCGCTCCAGCCGCGAGCCGAGGATGGCGCGATGGTTTTCACGCGTCAGCGGGTTGATTTCATAGTGGATGCCGTAGGCTTCGGCCTCGGCGCGACCGCGCTCGTGCGCGGTGATGATGGAAATGCGTTCTTTCGGTATCTCGATGTGCCGCAGCAGCAGCGGCAATACGCCCTGCGCTACGGAACCGAAACCGACGAAAACGATTTTTCCCTGGAATTTGAAATATGTTTGATCGGCCATTTCATAAACTGGTTTTGTCGTTTTGCGGAAGCAGCAGTCTATCAATTTTTGTGCGGCGCGCACAGTAAAACCGGCCCCGCGCCGGCGCTGGCTATAATGTCTATCAAATCAACACGACGCCGGCAGCAGCTCACTCGCAGACCGGCGCAACCTGGGAACCGACATGACTGGAATAACTCCGCAATCCGCGCCGTCACCCGCCGCACAGGCCGTGACCGCGCTCGTTACGCGCGCGCGCAAGGCGCAGGCGGCGATCGCGAAATACTCGCAAGCGCAGCTCGACGAACTGGTCACCGCCGCCGGCTGGGCGATCATGGAACCCGCGCGCAACCGCCTGCTCGCCGAAATCGCGGTGCGCGACACCGGCTTGGGCACTGTCGACGACAAGATCAACAAAAACCACCGCAAGACGCTGGGTCTATTGCGCGACCTCAAGGGCGCGATCTCCACCGGCGTGCTCGCTGAACTGCCGGAACTGGGCCTCACCGAAATCGCCCGCCCGGTCGGCGTTGTCGCTGCCGTGGTGCCGTCGACCAACCCCGGCGCCACACCCGCCAACAACATCATCAACGCGCTGAAGTGCGGCAACGCGGTGATCCTGTCACCGTCGCCCAAGGGTTATTCGACCTCCGCCAAGCTGATCGAATTCATCTACGAAGAATTTGCGCGCATCGGCGCACCGACTGATCTGGTACTGACACTGCCGCATCCGGTGACCAAGGAACTGAGCCAGGAACTGATGAAGCAATGTGACCTTGTGGTCATCACCGGCTCGCAGGCCAATGTGCGCGCGGGTTACTCCAGCGGCACGCCGGCGCTGGGCGTCGGCGCCGGCAATGTCGCGGTGATCGTCGACGACTCCGCCGATCTCGACGAAGCTGCGCAGAAAATCATGCGCTCGAAGATTTTCGACAACGCCACCAGCTGCTCTTCCGAAAACAGCCTGATCATCCACGCTGCGGTATACGACAGGATGATCGCCGCGCTGACCCGCGTCGGCGGCGCACTGCTCACCGTCTCCGAAAAAGCCACGCTGCAACAGAGCATGTTTCCCGGCGGCAAGCTCTCTTCGGCGGTCACTGCGCAAAGTGTCGAAAAAATCTGCGGCATCGCCGGACTGTCTCGCGCCGAACTGATCAAAGCCAAATGCCTGATGGTCGAAGAAACCGGAACCGGCCCCTCCACGCCCTTCTCCGGAGAAAAACTGTCACCGGTGATGACGCTGTACAAGGCGCGCGATTTCGACCACGCCTTCAGCACGCTGCGCGCCCTCTACAACTATCAGGGCGACGGCCACTCCTGCGGCATACACACAAAAAATAATGAGCATATTCAAAGACTTGGAATGGACATGACGGTGTGCCGGGTGATCGTCAACCAGGCCCACGCCATCGCCAACGGCGGCAACTTCGACAACGGCCTGCCGTTCTCGCTGACCATGGGCTGCGGCACCTGGGGCGGCAACAGCTTTTCCGAAAATTTAAATTACCAACACTTCATGAACACCACGCGCATCGTGCGCACCATCCCGCCGCGCGAACCGTCGGTGGATGACATCTTCGGCGACTACCGCAAAAAATACGGGGCTTAAAGGCAAAACCTTTTTAGCCACAGAGGCCACAGAGAAAATCAAGGACGGTTTAACAGGATGGACAGGATATTCAGGTTAAAACCACCGAATCGATGCTTTTTATTTTCTGCAGGCACCTAGACGATTGAGCGCAAGTCATTGCCCCCTGTTTTGAATCCTGTACATCCTGCCCATCCTGTAAATTGCTTTTGTCTTTCTTTCTCCCTGTCCTCTGTGCCCTCTGTGGCTGGCTCTTGATCTTCAGGTATTAAAACCATGCGCACCATCCGCCACATCGTTGACCACCAGGCACGCGAGCGTCCCGACGCCCGCTGGCTGATCGCACCCGAAACCGGCGCGACGATGACCTTCGCGCAACTGCAGCGCAACTCGCAGGACCTCACGCGCTTCCTGATCGGCGCCGGCCTCAAAAAAGGCGACAAGGTCGCGCTGATGCTGCACAACAGCTATCAGACCGCACGACTGCTGATCGGCGTGATGTACGGCGGCTTCATGGTTGCACCGCTGAACCTGCTGGCGCAGCCGTCGCAGCTGACCTATGTATTGCAACACTCCGACACGCGCATCATTTTCACCAGCGAAGAATTTGCCGGTCGTCTGGAAGCGGCTCTGGAAGGCCTCGATCACGGCATCACCATCATCGCCATCGACCCCGACGCCACCTCGCTGTTTGAACACGCCCACCTGCCCGACACACCGCTGCCCGACGTCAAGGAAACCGACGACGCGCTGCTGATGTACACCTCGGGTACCACCGGCAAACCCAAAGGCTGCGTGTTATCCAACCGCAGCGTCTGCGCCGGCGGTGAATTCACCAGCAGCGCGCATGAACTCAGTGCCAAAGACCGCGTGTTGTGCGCGATGCCGCTGTACCACATCAACGGCCAGATCGTGACCACGGTCGCGCCGCTGGTACACGGCGGCAGCGTGGTGATGCCGCAGCGCTTCAGCGTCAGCAACTACTGGGAACTGGTGGCGAAGCATGAATGCACCTGGATCAACGTCGTGCCGACCATCATCGCCTATCTGATGAATGCACCGACGCCCAAGGACAAGGGACTCGACGTCTCACGGGTGAAGTTTTGCCGCTCGGCTTCGGCGCCGCTGCCGCCCGAACTGCACCGCGCGTTCGAGGATAAGTTCGGTATCGGTATCATCGAAACTTTCGGCATGACCGAGACCAACGCGCCCTGCTTCACCAATCCCTACGACCAGAAACAACGCAAGATCGGCAGTCCCGGCACCGCCTACGGCAACGAAGCCAAGGTCATTGACCCGAACACCGGCAAGGAACAATCACGCGGCACCCCCGGCGAACTGATGCTCCGCGGCGACAACGTGATGACCGGTTATTACAAGGATCCGGAAAACACCGCGAAAACGCTTGAGCCCGACGGCTGGCTGCACAGTGGCGACCTCGGTTACATGGATGATGACGGTTTTGTCTTTGTCACCGGCCGCATCAAGGAACTGATCATTAAGGGCGGCGAAAACATCGCACCGCGCGAAATCGACGAAGCACTGCTGAAACACCCGGCCGTGCTCGAAGCCGCGGCAGTCGGCATCCCCGACGCCAACTACGGCCAGGAAATCATGGCCTGCGTGATTCTGAAGCCGGGGATGGAGTGTTCGATTGAAACGCTGACGGCGTTTTCAAAACAGGAACTCGGACCTTACAAGACGCCGAAGGTGATCAAGTTTGTCAGCGAGCTGCCCAAGGGGCCTTCGGGGAAGGTACAACGGCTGAAGCTTTTGGAGTCTTAGCGTTCAGCCCTTGAATTTCGGCCATTGGTTGTAACCAATTTCAGGGGCATTCGCGCGAAGTTGCCTAATAAACTCCAACTCTTTTTGATTGACCTCGGAATCAGTAGCCTCGCCTGACTCTCAGAGAATTTCCTTTGTAATCTTGAAGACCTGACGCTGCTGACGAGGAAAATCTCTCTCTATCAAACGTAAGTCGGTACTTCCAAAATAATTCAAGGTGTCGGTCAAATCCTTACCGACATAAATCTTGCCGTTCGGGTAAGTGATTTTGTAGACGACTTTCACGAAATATATGGCAAGAAAAAAGCGGGCGGTAGCTTTATCGCTAACCGCCCGCATGGGATTAAGGCTTGATGCCCGAAGCCCTGACCACCTTGCCCCAGCGCTCAATCTCTTCCCCCAGCATCTTGCGGAAATACTCCGGCGATTCAGCGATCGGGTCGGCGCCCAGCTGCGCCAGCTTGCTGCGGAAGTCCTCGCGCTTCACCGCGTTGACGACCACCCGGTTCAGGGTATCGACGATGGGCTGCGGGGTGCCGCGGGTAACCAGCACGCCGTACCAGGTCTGGGTGACAAAACCCGGCAGGCCGGCTTCGATCATCGTCGGCACTTCGGGCATCAGCGCGGAACGTTTTTCGCTGGTGATGCCGAGCACGCGCACGCGGTTGAGCACCGGTTGCGCGCCGGGAATGTTGCTGAAGGAGAACTCCACTTCGCCGCTGGCCAGCGCGATCATCGACGGGCCGGTGCCCTTGTACGGGATATGCGTGAATTCGCCCTTGACCAGCAGCTTCATCATTTCACCCGACAGATGCTGGGTGCTGCCGCTGCCCGACGAGGAGTAATTCATCTTGCTGGAACTCTTTTTCACCAGCGCGAGGAATTCCTTGACGTTTTTCGCCGGCACCGACGGGTGCACCATCAGCAGATTGGCCGAGCTGGCGAATACCGCGACCGGAATGAAATCCTTGACCGGGTCATAACCAAGCTTGGGATACAGCGAGGCATTCACGCCCAGCGCCGCCGAGCTGAGGAACAGCGTGTAGCCGTCGGCCGGCTGACGGACGATGTATTCCGCCGCGATGTTCTGCGCCTGGCCGGCACGGTTTTCAACGATGATCTGCTGGCCCAGCGCTTCGGTGATCTGCGGCGCGATCAGCCGGCCCATGATGTCGCTGCCGCCGCCGGGGGCGTAACCGACAATCATGCGGATCGGCTTCGACGGATATTTGTCCTGCGCGTAGGCGGCGCCGCTGAACGCCAAGGTGGCGCCGACGATGCCGGCGATCAGTGTTTTCATGGTGATGCTCCTCTGGGATTATTATAAATACTTGATTATTAATGATATTTAATGCGTGGCGCGGCGGACGCTGCCCGTGCGGTCGTGCTTGAGGATAACGCAGCTCACTGCATGCGAAAACCCGCAAGACCAAACCCGTAGCCCGGATGAAGGCCGCAAGGCCGTAATCCGGGGATGGGATCATGATGAAACTGTGGCACATGGACAATATCCCCGGATTTCGCTGCGCTGCATCCGGGCTACAAGACTGCGCCAGCTATCGGCAAACCGCGGATTACGCGGCTTCGCTGATCCAGTCAGCGATGGTCGCCGGCGCGGGGATGCGCCCCGAAGACAGCAGTTTGCCGTTGATCATCAGCCCCGGCGTTTTGATGACACCGGCGGCAATGATCTCCTGCATATCGGTGACCTTGATAATTTCCGCCTCGACCTGCGCCAGACCTGCGGCAGTGCGCGACACCTCTTCCAGCTTCTTGCAATTGGAACAACCGGGACCGAGAACCTTGATGATGATCATGATCAGACTCCTTTTACTGAAGGTGTACTTCGACCAGCGACATAAAGCAGCATCGCCAGCACCACAACAAATCCCGCCAGCCCGAGCGCCAGCGTCCACAACGAAGTGCCGTCTACCCATGCGCCATAAGTCATGCCGGCACTGGCGCTGAACAACGCAACAAGGCCGACATAGGTCCAGGCTTTTTTGCGGCCGATGATTGCAGAGATGATCAGGATGCTCTGCAGCGACAGCTCCGGATCGGACATCAGGTAGGCCAGCAGCGGCCCGCGGTGCATGCCGAGATCAAGGAACATGCGCGCGATCGGCACTTCAACCAGTGTCGGGAAATACATGAACACGCCGAAGGTCACGCCGGCAAGATTGCCGAGCACGGTATTGGCACCGGCAAGCATCTCGATCCATTCCGGGCGGATCAACACGCGGATCATGCCGACGACGAAGACGCCGATCACCAACAACGGAAAAATCTGTTTTGCGAATCGCCACGACTCCCACAACCAGTCACCGACGGCTTCCGGCGACAGGCGGGTGCGGACAATCCAGTAGAGCGCTGCCAGCGCAGCGGTGACGCCGAAAAATTTCCCGGTCAGGCCGATGCGCAAACCCGCCGGCGTCGCCTGTACCGCCAGAGCCGCCAGCATCAGCGTCATTGCGATCAGCGCAAGGCTCACCCCTGTCCAGCGGTTGGCGCCATCCTGAATATTCTCCAGACCACGCCACGCCGCCCAGCCGATGGCCGCCAGCAGTGCAATCAGCGCCACACCCTGTATCGATACGCCCTCCTCGCCTTTGGCGGCGTCGAAGGGCACGAGCTGGTTGAGCGTGTCCTGCCATGACGATGCGGCCAGCAATGGCAGATCGATTTGCACATAGCTGCCGGTCAGCAGTTCCAGCTTCAATGTGCCAGTCAGCAACAGCACCACCCAGACGAACAACAGCGCGACCGCACCACGCGCCATGCCAACACCGGCGTGATGCGCAAACAGACTGTCGGCTTCCTGTTCATGCGCGGCGTCATCGGCGCGGAACACCAACGCCATGATCAGCCCGATGCCGATGCCGAACACCAGCGACAGAATCAGCCGCGCCGCAGCCAGATCAACGCCGATGATGCTGCCGGTGTACACCAGCGCAAGAATATTCGCCGCTGGCGCAAAAAACAGGAAGGTGATCGCCGGGCCCAGGCCGGCGCCTTTTTTATAAATGCCCGCGAACAGCGGCACGATGGTGCAGGAACACACCGCCAGCAACGATCCGGCTGCAGCGGCCGCCGGATACGACACGGTCTTGCTGGAGTTACGCCCGAGAAAGCGGGTAACGATATCCGTCGGAATCAGCGCCGCCATCGCGCCGGCAATAAAAAACGCCGGCAGCAGGCACAGCAGCACATGCGCCGCGAGGTAGGCGGCGAGATTGCCCAGGCCACCATGAATCACCGGCCAGACCGCAGAGAGCAGCGCTTCCATTCGTCAGTTTTTTCCGGTGGCGCTACAACAGTGAAAACCGGCTTCCGCATCCGATGGATGACCAGACGACACGGATTCGGTAAGCGATGTGTTGATTGTGTCTGCGCATCTGGTGGCCTTCGTTGATATGGGTCAGCAATGCCTTGATCCGCATATTGCTGCGCCAGACCCTGTTCCCCGGCCGACACACCGGGCATATGCAGCACTTCAGGCTCTACATGTGAAATC